>JAWOLE010000069.1:0-2610 GCA_033853815.1 Thermoanaerobaculia bacterium | reverse complement strand
CGATCATGGTGCTGAATGCCCCCGCGACGGGGATCGTGCAGGTCAGGATCACGGTCGAGCGCTACACGACCGACGGGCAGCGCAAGATGCTCAAGGAGGCGCTCCGCACCGGAGGCACGGAGGGACTCTCCAAGGCCATGGACGGCCTGGAGGCGGGATACATCCAGATCGAGAACAACCTGAGGTGGCCGATCCGCATCGCCTCGACGTGGAAGACCGACAAGGGGAGGAAGGTCCGCTTCGCCACCAACCGGCCGATCTACTACGGCGAGACCACGCGCAACACGCGGAGCACGGACTACCCGTTCGGCTTCATCGAGATCCTCCTGCCCCCCGAGGGAAAAGGAGAGGGCGTGCTCCTCGTCGCCGCGCAGGCCCAGTTCGGGGCCGACGGCCGTCTCGAGGTGAGGTCGCTCCCGTCGAACACCGGACCGCAGAAGATCACGAACGTCCTGTCGGAGATCGTTCCGCCGAAGAAGTCCAAGACGTAGCGGGGGCCATTCCCGCCGGAAGATCCGGCCGATGCCGACGCGGGAGCCCCGCCCTCGGGCGCGAGAGTAGACTGGCCGCGCCCGGTCGAAGAACGGAGCCTCTAGCGAAGAGGAGGAGGTCGCCATGAAGATCGGATCGCATCTTGTCGTGCTGATGCTCGGTCTCGCGCTCGTCGCCCCGGCGCTGGCGCAGGAGACGCCGCCGCCGGAGAAGGAGAAGGAAGCCCCCGCCAAGCCCGCCGCGGAGCCCGTCGCGGCGAAGGAGCCCGAGGCGGCGGCGAAGGAAGCCGCCCCCGCGCCCGCGAAGGAGCTCTCCGCCTGCGCGAAGGCGCTCGTGCCCCTCGCCGAGAGCTACAAGAAGGCGTACGAGGAGCTGCAGAAGTGGATCGCCGAGGTCGACTCGAAGACCGGTGCGGCCAACCAGAACGTCGTGAAGATCCAGGAACAGATCAAGGAGAACGAGACCGCGATCACGAAGGCGAAGCTCGACGGCGACGACGCGAAGGGCAAGGAGCTCACGAAGGCGAACAAGCAGCTCTGGGGCGAGCTCGAGACCGCGAAGAAGGGTCAGACCGAGTCCTGCTCCGGGCTGCCCAAGGAGGCCTCGCAGCGGGTCAAGCAGTACGGGGACGAGATCGAGGCCAAGGTCGGCGAGTGCAAGGCCCAGCTCAAATGAGCCTGGCGAGAATCCTCCTCGCCGCCGCGCTCTGCGCGCTCTTCGGAGGAGGTCGGGCGGCCGCGCAGGAGCTGGAGCCGCGCGCCTACTCGCCGTCGCCGATCGGGACGAACTTCCTGGCGGTCGTCGGCGGAGCGACCCGAGGCGCCATCCTCTTCGACCCGGCGGTCCCCATCACCGACGCGAGCGCGGACCTCCGCCTCGCCACCGTGGGATGGGGGCGGACGTTCGGCCTCGCCGGGCGGCAGGGGCTGGTGGCCATCGCGGTTCCGTACGCGTGGGGCTACGCCGAGGGGATGGTGGGCGAGGAGCATCGGCGCATCCACCGGTCCGGGCTCACCGACCTCCGCGTCAAGGCATCGGTCAACCTGCTCGGACCCGGGGCCATGAGCCCCGAGGAGTTCCGGAAGGCGCCGCGCCGCACGATCCTGGGCGTGAGCCTCACTGTCCAGGCGCCCACCGGGCAGTACGACGAGACGAAGCTGATCAACCTGGGAACGAACCGCTACTCCGTGAAGCCCGAGATCGGCGTATCGGTCCCGGTGGGACGGTGGTACCTCGACGCGTACGCGGGCGTCTGGTTCTTCACGACCAACGACCACTTCTACCCGGGCGACGCCACGCGCCGCCAGGACCCGCTCGGGGCCCTCCAGGTGCACGCGAGCTACACGTTTCCGAACCGCGCGTGGGTCGCGTTCGACGGGACGTGGTACGGGGGCGGCGAGGCGACCGTCGGATCGAATCCCCCATCGGGCCGCCAGGACAGCTCCCGCGCCGGCGCCACACTCGCCCTCCCGGTCGCGGCGCACCAGTCCCTGAAGCTGGCGGCCAGCACCGGCACGTCCGGCCGGAGCGGCACGGATTTCGACACCTATCTCATCGGCTGGCAAATCACCTGGTTCGACCGGCGGCGCGCCGCGCGGCCGTGAGGGATCCGGAGACGGCCGACCTTCACCGCGGGTCCGGCCGCAGCGGTTGGAGTATCCTCCGCACGGCGCGACGGCTCCCGGCGAGTCGGATGTCCGCGCGCCCCGGTGGAGGTGACCGATGAGCAGGAGAACGAGAGGCTGGGTTTCGGTGCTCGTGTGCGTGTCGCTCGTGCTGTTCGCGGGTTCGGCGCTCGCGGCCGAGAAGGAGGACAAGAAGGCCGAGAAGCAGGACAAGAAGGCGGAGAAGCGCGCCGAGATCGACGCGATGGCCGCCAAGGCCCTGAACACGGTGCTCGCGAAGAGCACGAACGCGAAGGCCCTTTACGACAAGGCTTACGGGTACGCGGTATTCGACAACCTCAAGATCGCGATCGCGGTCAGCGGCGGCGGTGGGAGCGGCGTCGCCGTGCCGAAGTCCGGCAGGCGCGTCTACATGAAGATGGGGACGGCGGGGGTCGGTCTCGGGCTCGGCGGACAGAAGTACCAGGTCGTCTTCCTGTTCCAGACCGAGCAG
>JAWOLE010000068.1:0-4174 GCA_033853815.1 Thermoanaerobaculia bacterium | reverse complement strand
CCGGTCGATCGCGAGCGTCCCGAACATCCAGAAGACGAACACCCCCACGCCCACGACGAGCAGCGGCACGAGAAAGAACTGGACGAGCACGCGGCTCGCCGGGGACGGGCCGCGCGGCGTCGGCTCCGGCGCCGGGCCGGTCTCGGGGGCGTCCGTCACAGGACCGGCAGGTACTGCTTCGCCTGCGTGACCGGGTTCGGGACGTAGATCGCGTCCTTGTCGCAGACGGTCTCGCAGAGCCGGCAGGAGACGCAGGGGCCGGCATCCACCTCGGCAATCTTGTGGAAGGTCTCCCGGAGCGGGTCGTCGATCAGGTAGATGCAGTCGAACGGGCAGATGTCGATGCAGAACTCGCAGCCCGTGCAGAGGTCGCGGTCCACGATCGCCTTGGGAATGTCGCGCGGCTTGACCTTCTCGATCAACTCGCCTCGCTGATCCTGGATGCAGGAGACCGGGCAGTAGCGGGCGCAGACCGAGCAGTCGATGCACCGGTCGGCGTGAATGACGTACTTCTCGTTCTTGCCGCCGGTGATCGTGTGCGTCGGGCACTTGATCTCGCACACTCCGCAGCCGATGCACGTCTCGGTGATGAAATGAGGCATAGTCTCCCTGGCCGGCGCCCGGGCCCTCGCGCCCCGCGGCCGGATGAAAAAATACCACAGGCGCGGGCTGACCGCCGCGCCCGCGAAACATTTCGCCGCACCCTGCGTTTTGAAGAGAGGAGGACCAAGTGAGAGAAGTTCGCGCGGTCGTTCTGGGCCTCCTGGTCGTCGTCCTCGTTGCGGTCGCGATCGCCGTCTGGCGCCGGCCGGCGCGCGAGCTCAAGCACCTGCGCGGTTTCCGGGTCGAGATCCAGAAGAGCGAGGGCGGCTCGCGCAAGCACATCTCCTTCCACGTTCCGATCGCGTTCGTCGCGCGCGTGGCATCGTTCGTCCCCATGGCCAACTGGGGCCGGGACTTTCGAAACGACTGGGGAGACGGGGACGTGACCGCGAAGGACATCCTGGACGCGGCCGGCAGGAGCGCTCCGGGAAAACCGGGCGAGATCGTCCGGGACCACAACCGGATCGAGGTGACCACGGAAGGCTCGGCGCTGGACATCTCCGTCAAGGACGATTGGGACCGCACGGTGCAGATTCGGGTGCCGCGGTCGCTGGTCGAAAGCCTCTCTTCCGACAAGCTCATCTCTCCCCGTGAGATCCTCCGAAGGCTCGACGAGCTCGGCCCGGGAGACGTGGTCGTGGTCCGGGACCGGGACAACGAGGTGACGATCACCGCGGAGGGGAGATAGGTTTCAGGGGAAAGGTGTCAGGGAAAATGCAGGTTTCAGGTGCCAGGTGTCGGGTTTCAGGGACCGGAGCAGGCCCAACCTGACACCTGACACCTGACACCCGACACCTGACACCTGTCTTTCACCTGGCACCTCCAACCTGACACCTCATACAGGAATCGGGTCTCACTTCGCTCGGGTTATTCTCGAAGCGATGGTCAACCATCTTGCCGGAGAGAAAAGTCCTTACCTCCTCCAGCACAAGGACAATCCTGTGGACTGGTACCCGTGGGGGCCGGAGGCTTTCTCTCGCGCGAAATCCGAGGACAAGCCGGTCTTCCTTTCGATCGGTTATTCGACCTGTCACTGGTGCCACGTCATGGAGCACGAGTCCTTCGAGAAGGAAAGCGTCGCCCGCGTCTTAAACGACTACTTCGTCTCCATCAAGGTGGACCGCGAAGAGCGCCCCGACGTGGACGACATCTACATGGCGGCGGTGCAGGCGATGACGGGGAGCGGGGGGTGGCCGCTTTCCCTCTTCCTGACGCCGGCGGGCAAGCCGTTCTACGGCGGGACGTATTTCCCGCCCGAGGACCGCTGGGGACGGCCGGGGTTCGTGACCCTTCTTCGCGCGATCTCGGAGGCCTGGACGACGCGGCGCGGGGAGCTCGAAAGCTCGGCCGAGGAGTTGCTGGCGCACGTCCGCGCGGCAGCGGCGCCCGCCGTCGGGAGAGGGTCGGTCGGACCCGAGGTCCTCGACGCGGCTGCCCGCGCCCTCCAGGCCCAGTTCGATCCCCGCTACGGCGGATTCGGCGGCGCGCCGAAATTCCCTCCGGCGATGCGCCTGGAGTTTCTCATCCGGTTTTTCCTGCGCTCGGGCGAGCCGTCCGCCCGCCACGTGGTCGAGACGACGCTCGCGAAGATGGCCGCCGGCGGGATGTACGACCAGATCGGTGGCGGTTTCCACCGCTACTCGGTGGACCAGGCCTGGCTCGTCCCGCACTTCGAGAAGATGCTCTACGACAACGCCATGCTGGCCCGGGTCTATCTGCTCGCCTTCCGCACCTTCCGCAACCCGGACCACGCTCGAATTGCTCGCGAGACGCTCGACTATCTCCTCGCCGAGATGACGCCGGAAGGCGGCGGATTCTTCGCCGCGCAGGACGCGGATTCGGAGGGACGCGAAGGCGTTTTCTACCTCTGGGATCCCGGCTCGCTCGAGGCCGCCGTCGGAGAGGAGGCCGCTCCCATCGTCGCAGCCCGCTTCGGCGTGACGGAGGCCGGCAACTTCGAGGACGGGCAGACGGTGCTGTCGGTCGCGGCGACGGCCGCGGAGCTGGCGCGCGCCTTCGGCCGGCCCGAGGAAGAGATCTCCTCGATCCTGGAGAGCGCGCGGCGCCGGATGTACGACGCGCGCTCGCGGCGGGTCTGGCCGGGGCGCGACGAGAAGCTCCTGACCGACTGGACTGCGCTGGCGATCTCGGCCTTCGCCCTGGCCGGGCGCGTGCTGTCCGAGCCGCGTTACGAAACGGCCGCGCGGCAGGCTGCCGACAGGATCCTCGACCGCTGCCAGCGCGGAGGCGAGCTGCTCCACCGCGAGAAGGCGGGCGAGTCGGGCATCCCGGGCTTCGCCTCCGACTACGCGAACTCGATCGAAGCTTTCCTCGACCTGTATGAGGCGACGTTCGAGCCCCGCTATTTTCGCGCCGCCCTCGGCCTGCAAAAGGACTTCGACAAACGCTTCTTCGATCCGGCCGGCGGGTATTACCTTGCTTCCGAGGGGCACGACGGGCTCGTCCTCCGGCCGCGGGAGGTCTTCGATGGCGCGACGCCCTCGTCCAACTCGGTCGCGGTCATGAACCTCCTGCGCCTCTCCTCCTTCACGGGCGAGAAGGCCTACGGCGACCGCGCCGAGGCCCTTTTCTCCCTCTTCTCCCGAACTCTGGAGAGGGCCGGGACGGCGCTGCCGCGAATGCTCTGCGCGCTCGACTACCGCTCGAGTCCCCCCTGCGAGGTCGTCCTGGCCGGGCAACCCGGCGGGCCCGATTTCGAGTCGTTGCGAGAGGCGGTCTTCGCCCATCCGCGCCTGAACCGGGTCGTCGCCCACGCTGACGCGTCGGAGAGCCTGGCCGACGTCCTGCCGCTCGTCGCGTCGCGAGGGTCGCGCGACGGGGCGTCGCTCGCCTACGTCTGCCGCAACGCCTCCTGCCGGACGCCCTGCTCGAGCCCCTCGGAACTCTCTGCCGCGCTGGACGCCTGAGCAGGTGTCGGGTGTCAGGTGTCAGATGTCATCCGGAACAGCCTTCGTCCCTGACACCCGGCACCTGAAACCTGGCACCTGCATTTCCCCTGATACCTTTAACCTGACACCTTAGACTTACTGACCATGACCGGCCTCGTCTACGACGAACGCTTTCTCCTCCACCGGGCGCCTTACGAACATCCGGAGCATCCCGGCCGCCTCGAGGCAATCCGGGATCACCTGGCCGCCCAGGGGCTCCTCGAGCGGTGCCGGATCGTGCCGGCCCGGGAGGCCTCCGAAGAGGAGCTGGCCGCGATCCACACGCGCAGCCTGATCGACGCGGTCAAGGCCACCGCGCGGCGGGACTTCACGCAGCTCGATCCGGACACCTATGCCTGCCGGGACTCCGCCACGGTCGCCCGGCTGGCAGCCGGCAGCCTTGCGGAGCTGGCGATACGTGTCGTCCGCGGCGACCTCACCAACGGCCTCGCGCTCCTGCGCCCGCCGGGACATCACGCCGAGGTGGACCTGCCAATGGGCTTCTGCCTGTTCAATAACGTCGCCGTCGCCGCGCGCGCCGCGCAGGCGGCGGGGGCCGCCCGGATCCTCATCGTGGACTGGGACGTACACCACGGCAACGGAACGCAGCATTCCTTCGGGGA
>JAWOLE010000067.1:0-5989 GCA_033853815.1 Thermoanaerobaculia bacterium | reverse complement strand
GCGTTCGGATCGCCGCGCGAACCACCGGCACGACAATCGCGTTTACCGCCGTATCCGCCGGCTTGCGTCCCGCCAGGTCCCCGGAAATGGATTCCGCCTGCGCGAAATCGCCGCACAGCGATAGCGCGATCGCCGCATCGCCAATGCTGTCAGCGTCCCGAATTTCATCCTTGCCGCGTACGATGTCCGCTGCGCTTGCCGCGTCTCTCCTTGCACGCAGACAATCGCCCGCGAAGGCGTAGTCCGCGGCAGCTCCGCTCAGAATTCCTGCCGCCTCACGCGGGGACTCGTTTCGGTGCGCAGACTCGACCGCCCGCCGCACCGTCTCCTCCGCCTGACGAAATCGCCCAGCGAAGGATTCGGTACTGGCCTGAAGAGCGAGAAGGAACCACTCGTCTCGCGTGCCACTCGCCCGCAGGACCTCGCCCCTCATGGCCGGCTCGTTTCCCTCCGCGAAGGCGATCAAGAAGAGGTTGACGTCCATCATGCGGTAGTCGAGGCTTCGCGCGCGCGCCTTCTCGAAGGTCGCCCTGGCCTCGTCGTAACGGCCGAGCGCCCGGAACGCCCATCCGAGGTTGCTGTACAGCACCGCGACCCCTGGATCGATGTGAAGGCCTTCGCTCGCCTGCTCCACGGCCTTCCCATACTGGCCGGCCAGCAGATATCCGTACGCCAGATTGTTGCGTATCGAAAATTCCCGCGGGTAGATTTGCGTGCCGAGCTCGGCCGTCTCGATCCATCTGTCCAGATCTCCCGTCACGGTAATGTAATAGATCGTCGAGATTGTCACCCTCTCCCTTTCGGTGACACGATCCCTCAACTCGAAGGCCTTCGCGGCCCAGCGGGCGCTCTCAATCGTCTGACCGCCGCTGTTTTGATACGCCACGGCAAGGCCGTTGTACGCGACCGCGAAATTCGGGTCGAGCTCCACCGCCCGCTTGAACATGGGAATGGATTCGAGAGCCCGGCCCGCCAGGACCTCCTGGCGCGCGAGCGTATAAGCCTTCAGCGCCTCCAGCGAGGAGGTCGTCGCCTGTGTCAACGGTGTGTCGAACTTCTGAGTCGACGCGAGAGACTCGCCGAGATGCTTGCGTAATCTCGTCGCGGCCTGCTCGACGGCCGTGAGCACCTGCTCCTTGCTCGCGGCCTCGGCCTGCTCCCGGTCCAGAGCGTCGCCGGTGCGCGCGTTCGACGCTTCGAGCGCGATCACGTAATGGCTTCCCAGGCTCGAGATGGACCCGAGCAGCATGGCCTTGAGCCCCTGCCGCTCGCAGATCTCGCGAGCGATTTCCCTGGTAATTCGCTCGTCCGGTGAACGGTTCATGTAGCGCAATGTTTCGCGCACCCGGGTGTCGGGGAAGATGTTCAGGTACGGAGATTGACCCAGCGTTGTCGCGAGCGCCTGCTTGACCGTGCCGTCAAAAACGGGGTCGCCCGTGGTGTTGACGATGTCCGCCAGCAAGATCGTGTCCTTTTCCGTCAGCGCCGGGGCACGACGGACAAACAGGAAGAATGCGGCGGCCGCGGCCAGCACCACGACGGCAGCCGCCGCCAAACCGATCCGGCGGCCGACGCCGCCGGCGAGCCTTGCGCCTCTCGCCGTGGCAGGAGGAGATGTCGGCGTGCTCGCGGTCAACTGCGACCTCGCCTCCTCCAGCGCGAATGCGACGTCGTGCAGCGAGTGGAACCGCTGCGCCGGGTTCTTCTCGAGACAATGCGCGACGACGCGCTCGAGAGCCGGAGGCACGCTCTTCCCCGAGCCTGAAGCTTCCGGCGGTTCCTCCTTGAGGATCGCGGCCATCGTCTCGGCGGTCGAGCCTCGCTCGAACGCCTTGCACCCGGTCAGCAGCTCGTAGAGAACGGCGCCGAAAGAAAAGATGTCCGAACGATGGTCGAGGTTTTCCCCCCGCACCTGCTCGGGCGACATATAGGCGACCGTTCCGAGGATGACCCCGGCGGTGGTCCGACGTCCGTCGGAGGTCGGAAGCTGCGAGAGCTTCTCCGCGCCGGATTCCGTGAGCTTGGCCAGCCCGAAATCGGCGATCTTGGCCTGCCCCGTCTTTGTGACCAGAACGTTTTCCGGCTTCAGGTCGCGGTGGACGATCCCTTTCTCGTGCGCCGCGGCGAGCCCCGAGGCGATCTGCCCGGCCAGATCCATGGCCTTCCTCAAGGGCAGCGCACCGCCCGCCAGCGAATGCCGGAGATCCGATCCCTCGACCAGCTCGGAGGCGAAGTAATGGATCCCGTTCTCCTCTCCCACATCGAAGACCGTCACGATGTGCGGATCGGAGAGAGCCGAGGCCGCGCGGGCCTCCCCCTCGAAGCGCCGCAGCCGCTCCGGCTGGTTCGCATACTCCTCCGGCAGCACCTTGACGGCAACTTCCCGGCCCAGTCGGGTGTCGCGCGCCCGGTACACGTCCCCCATGCCCCCGGATCCCAGGACCGAAAGAACCTCATAGGGGCCGAGGCGGGTGCCAGAGGCCAGACTCACTTGAGTGTCCTTCGGACACATTCTATCCGTCTTGAGTGCTCCCGACCGGGCAGACACCGCTCCAGAGCGACACAACGGGGATCCGCGCGCCAGGAAGATCCGGCCTAATCCGTCTCTTTTCGAGCCGGTCCAACCTCGATGCTGGTCTAATCTTCCCCACGGAGGCGGAAATGACGTTTGCACGTGCTCGGAAACCATGGGTCTTGCTCCTGTTCGCCAGCGGGCTAATCCTGGCCGCCGGCTGCGGGCGCAAGCAGGAAGAGGCGGTCTCCGACGCCGCGAAGGCCGGAAAGAGCGCCGTGCAGGCGGCCCGGGAGGCGGCCCGGAAAGCCGGTGACGCCGCGAAGGACGCGGCGGACAAGGCGAAGGTGGCGCTCGAAGGCGTCAAACGGCAGGTCGAAGATCTCGATCGCTCCCAGACCGACCTCGAAGCGAAAGCGCGGAATCTCAAGGGGTCGGCCAGAACCGCAGCGGACCGGCGGCTGGAGGAGTTGAAGCGGCAGACCGAGGAGGTCCGCCGGTCCGCGCGGCAGATGGAGGCGCTGGCCGGCCAGAAGCTCGAGGCTGCCCGAGCCGAGCTCGACCAGAAGCTCGAAAAGCTCAAGCGGGCCTACGAAGCCGCGGCGAGAGAGATAAAGAAGTAGGGACTCAGCCGGCCCGTCGAGAGCCGATGCGACTCCACGGACTCCCCCGCCTCTCCGGGTTTCTGGCGGCGCTGGCGCTGGCGACCTCCTGCGCGAGCCAGGGCCCTCAGCGGGCCGCTGCTCCGCCCGCCCCGCGAGCTTCCGCGAACCCTCGCGCCGCGATGACGGAGCTCGTCGCCAGGATTCGCGCGGCCGACTACGAGGGAAACCGCGGGGAGCTCGCTCGGCTCTTTGAAGCGATGGAGCCGTACACGCGCGGACCTTTGGCGTCTCGGGCGCGCTACTGGCGCGGCTTCGCGATGTGGCGCCGGGCCCTGAACGGGTTCAACGACGACGCCGCCAAAGCGGAGCTCGCCGAGGATCTCAGCAACGGGATCGCGGAGTTCGAGGCCGCGCTCGCCGCCGACCCGCGGTTCACCGACGCGGAGGTCGGCCTCGCCTCCTGCTCGGTGAACCTCTCGGTCTTGAGCTCCGGCCCCGTGCGGACGGCCTTGTTCCGGAGGCAATGGGAACTGCTGGGGGAGGCGCAGAAGGAGGCGCCGGAGAACCCGCGCCTGGCGTGGGTCCTCGGCGCGGCCGAGTTCTACGCCCCTCCCGCGCTCGGCGGCGGCCAGGATAAAGCGATCGCGACCTACGAAGCGGGCCTCGAGTCGGCAAGGAAGGAGCGCACGGTCGACCCTCTCGATCCCTCGTGGGGAGAGCCGGAGCTCCTGATGAACCTCGCCTTCTCCCAGCTGAATCGCGCGCGGCCCGATCTCGACGCCGCCGATCGGTATGCCCGGGCCGCGCTGGCACAGGTGCCGAACTGGCACTACGTGCGCGACATCCTGATTCCGCAGGTCCGAGCGGCCAGAGCGAAGGCCGCGACGCAAGAGAAAAATCCCTGATTCCCCCGGCGTTCTGCCAAGGCGCCCAGCCGGCCTCTCCATATGTCAGATCTGATATATTCCAAAGCCTGCCAGCCGCCCGATAATCGGCGGAATCAGCCCGGTCGCAAGATGCCGGTGGGAGCCTCCGCCCAGGACCACCTCCAGCCTGCCTCCGCAGACCTTCCCGGCGAGCTCGACCATCAGCCGGGCGATGTTCCAGTAACAGGGCCCCGAGAGGCCGATGTCCCCGTAGTCGCCCTGATGGGTGTCGAAGCCGAAGTACCAGAAGAGGAGGTCCGGCCGGAAGCGGCCGACCCTGTCGGGAACGTGCCGAGCGACCAGATCGAAGTACGCGTCGTTCGCCGTTCGTTCGGGGCCCAGCGCCGCAACGCTCCGGTAATCCACGTCGACCTTGGTGCCGTCCTCGGACACGTAGTCCGCGCCGCAGAAGCAGATGTGGAGGACGCCGGGATCATCCTCGAAGATTTCGCACGTGCCGTCCGCGTGGTGGGCGTCCGTGTCCACGATCGCGAAACGCTCGAGGCCCAACTTCTCTCTCAGGTTGACGATCGAGAGAGCCACGTCGTTGAAGCAGCAGAACCCTCCGAATTCCGATCTTCCCGCGTGATGCCCGCCCGCGCCGATGAAGACGAAGGCGTTGGCGATCTCGCCCTGCACGATTTTTTCGCCGGCACCGACGACGCCTCCGGCCGAATGCCAGGCCGTGGAACAGAGAGGGTCAAGCCCCACGCGTTCGAGGAGGTCCGGCGCATGGACTTTCAGCAGCAGCTCCCGGGAGACCGGCTCGGACTCGCAGAGAAGGACCCTGTCGCTTTCCATGATCTTGCCCAGGGCCGCCGGGAAGTCGGCCAGACGCGTTCCGACCGTCAGATAGCTCCGCCGGGAGAACGACGGATGGTAGAAGACGCCGGTCCTGAAGCGGGACATGACGATTCTCCGCGATACAGACTACCGCCTGGAGCGACCGGTCACGACGCGGCCTTGCCCATCGGATCATTTGATCCTTTCGGATCATGACCGGCGAGGCGGCCTGCGAGATGCTCGAACCGGGCGCCGCATGGGACAGACGCCCGGAAGGAGCCCGACATGAAAAGACAGTCCATTGCCTTCGCCGCGACGCTTCTGGCGATCGCGGCGATTTCGCCCGCCCAATCGCTGGATCCATCGAAGTGGCTCGACGTGGGACGGAAGCAGAAGGTCGCCGACACGGACGTCGTCGCCGGCTTGAAAGAGGCTCTCCAGGTCGGCTCCGGCAACGCCGTGAACCTGACCGGCAAAGTCAACGGTTACTTCGGCAACGAGGCCATCAAGATCCTCATGCCGTCGCAGCTGCGCACGGTGGAAAAGGGGCTTCGCGCCATCGGCCAGGGACAGAAGGTGGACGACTTCGTGCTCGCCATGAACCGGGCCGCCGAAAAGGCCGCGCCGGCCGCGAAGGACATCTTCTGGGGCGCGATCAAGGGCATGAGCTTCGACGACGCGCGAAAGATCCTGGGCGGCGGGGACACCGCGGCGACCGATTATCTGCGGACGACGACGGGGGATTCCCTCACTTCCGCGTTCCGGCCGGTCGTGGCGGATTCGATGAAGGACGTGGGCGTGGTCCAGAAATACAAGCAGCTCCAGGGCTCCTACCAGTCGATCCCGTTCGCCTCGAGCCTGCCTTCCGTGGACATCGAGCAGTACGTCGTCTCGAAAGCGATGGACGGGCTCTTCCTCGTGCTTGGCGACGAAGAGCGCAAGATCCGCACCGATCCCGGTGCGCGGGTGACCGACCTTCTGAAGAAGGTCTTCAACAAGTAGCGGGGGCCGCGTCTCCCCGACGCGAGTTCGCCGGGCTAGGGCCTGAAGGCCTCGACGAGCGAGTCCATCCGTTCGCCGGAGCGAAGCAGGCGGACTCGAGCGAAGCCCGCGCGCTCGAGGCCCGCCCGGATCTCCTCGAAGGTGTAGGTCCGCCCGAGCTT
>JAWOLE010000066.1:0-9791 GCA_033853815.1 Thermoanaerobaculia bacterium | reverse complement strand
ATGGTGCCCACGGGGCGGGCGCGACGGGGACTACGACCCGAAGGCGACGGCGAGGCTCTCGCCGGCCGCCCGGGCCGTGCGCCGCAGGTCGGCCTCGGTGTGGGCGGTCGAGATGAACCAGGCCTCGAACTGAGCCGGCGGGAGGAAAATCCCGCGCTCGCGCATGGCGTGGAAGAACAGGGCATAGCGTTTGGTGTCCGATCTCTTGACGGAGGCGAAGTCCGCCATCGGGCCGGGCGCGAAAAAGAGAGTCAGGAGCGAGCCCACGCGAGCCAGGCACAGCCGGCCCGCAAGAGCGAGCTTCTCGATCTGTTCCTTCAACAGCCGCTCGATCAGCGCTCCCTTCGCCTCGAGCTCCGCGTAGGGCGGATGATTCCGGATCTCTCTCAACATCGCGATTCCCGCCGCCATCGCGAGCGGATTGCCCGAGAGCGTTCCCGCCTGATAGACGGGACCGGCCGGCGCGATCTTCTCCATCAGATCCCTCCGACCGCCGTAGGCGCCGACGGGCAGCCCGCCGCCGAGGATCTTGCCGAGGGTCGTCAGGTCGGCCTTCACGCCGTAGCGTTGCTGGGCGCCGCCGGAGGAGAGGCGAAAGCCGGAGATGACCTCGTCGAAGATCAGCAGGGCGCCCTTCGCGTGAGCGAGGTCGCGCGCGGCCTCGAGGTATCCGGAGTTCGGCGCGACGACGCCCATGTTGGCGGCGAGCGGCTCCAGGATCACGGCGGCGATCTCCCCCGGAAACCGGTCGAAAGCCTGCTCGAGCGCCGCGCCGTCGTTGTAAGGAACGACGACCGTCTGCGCGACCACCTCCGGCGACACGCCCGGACTGCCAGAGATCCCGAGCGTTGCCAAGCCCGAGCCCGAGGATGCGAGAAAGGCGTCGGCGTGTCCGTGATAGCCGCCCTCGGTCTTGACGAGGAGGCGGCGTCCCGTGGCCGCCCGCGCCAGCCTCGCGGCACTCATGGTTGCCTCGGTGCCGGAGTTCACGAATCGCACCATCTCGACGGAAGGGACGAGACTCGACACCAGCTCGGCCAGCCGCACCTCGGCCTCCGTGGGAGCGCCGTAAGACGTCCCGCGCCGGATCGCGCGGGCGAGCGCGCGGTTCAGGAAGGAGGGCTGGTGGCCGAAGAGATGCGGCCCGTAGGACATCACGTAGTCGATGTAGGAGCGGCCGTCGGCGTCCCGAACGCGAGAGCCTCTTCCGGAGATGACGAAGAAGGGCTCGCCGCCGACCGACTGGAAGGACCGCACGGGGGAGGAAACGCCTCCGGGCATGAGCTTCCTCGCCCGCTTGTACAGGGCCGCCGATCGAGATTGACTCATTGAATCATCGGATCATTGGTTCATTGCGGCTCGAATCGGGTCAATGGGTCAATGAGTCGATGGTTCAATGGATCAATTCTCCTCGAATCATCGGATCATTGGTTCATTCCGGCTCGAATCGGGGTCAATGAATCAATGAGTCAATGAGTCAATTCTCTTTGAGCCACTTCGCGGCATCCCTGGCGTGGTAGGTCAGGATGAAGTCGGCGCCGGCTCGCACGATGCCCGTCAGGATCTCGAGCACGATTCTCTTCTCGTCGATCCAGCCGTTGGCCGCGGCGGCCTTGACCATGGCGTACTCGCCCGAGACGTTGTAGGCCGCGATGGGCACGTCGAAACGCTCCCTGGCGTCGCGGATCACGTCGAGGTAGGCGAGGGCCGGCTTGACCATCACGGCATCGGCGCCCTCTTCGATGTCGAGCGCGATCTCCCGCATCGCCTCGCGACGGTTGGCCGCATCCATCTGGTAACCGCGCCGGTCTCCGAACTTGGGCGCCGAGTCCGCGGCCTCCCGGAAAGGCCCGTAGAACGCGGAGGCGCTCTTGGCCGAGTAGGCGAGGATCGCGGTCTGCTCGAAGCCGTTCTCGTCGAGCGCGCGGCGGATAGCGCCGACCCGGCCGTCCATCATGTCGGACGGAGCCACGACGTCGGAGCCCGCGCGCGCCTGCGAGAGGGCAACCTTCGCGAGAAGGGGCAGCGTCGCGTCGTTGTCCACTTCCCCGTCGCGGATGACGCCGCAATGACCGTGCGACGTGTACTCGTCCAGGCAGACGTCGGTCACGATGAGGATCCTCGGGACTTCCTTCTTCAACCGGCGCGCGGTCTCCTGGACGGCCGCCCCGTCGTCCCAGGCCTCCGAGCCCGTGTCGTCCTTCTTCTCAGGGATACCGAACAGGATGACGGCCGGCACGCCCAGCGAGTCGAGCTCCTGCGCCTCCGCGACGGCCTCGTCGGGAGAGAGGCGCGCGACGCCGGGCAGGGAGGAGATTTCTTCCCGCAACCGCTTGCCGTGCCGCACGAAGAGGCCCGCCACGAACCGGTCGGGCGAGAGGCGTGTCTCGCGCACCAGAGCGCGCAGAGAGGGGGACCGGCGCAGGCGGCGCAGGCGGACCTTCGGAAAAGACGTCATTCTCTTCGACGAATCTATGTCCCGGAGGGCTCCGCCGCAAGGGTCTCCAGCAGGCGGACGGCCTCCGCAAACCGGGCCTCCTCCGTGACCTCGATGCGGGCCACGCCGTGCGATTCCAGAAAACGCCGCGTGAAGCGGCCCAGGACGACCGCCGGGGTCGCCCGCAGGCGCCGGATCGCCTCCTCCCCGAGACCCTCGAACAGCCAGCTGGCGGCGGATGGCGAGGTCGTGCAGAACGCCGCGAAAGGATTCCCGACGATCTCTTTCTCGAGGGCCGGGTCGCGCGGATTCGGGACCTTGCGATAGAGCACCACGCGCATCGAGCGCGCTCCGCGGGAGCGCAGCCGCTCGAAGAGATCCTGGGCCGCATCCTCGCCGCACGGCAGGAGAACGCGCTTGCCGTCGAGCCTCGCCGGCAGGTGCTCGAGAACGCTCTCGGCGGACCCGCCCGCGACCAGGTCCGCCGAGACTCCCTTCGCTGCTAGGGACTCGCCCGTAACCGCTCCGACCGCGACCAAGCGTGCGGATTCCGCGGCTCTGCGGAAGAAGGTCGCGAGGTGAGCGTCTCCAAACGCCCTCTCGACGGCCACCTGGCTCGTGAATATGACGAAATCGGGGCTTGCCTTCAGTTGCACCCCTCCCGGCTCGACCGGTCGAATTGTGTGGCTGACCTTCTCGACAATCTCGATGCGGGCGCTCGGCGCCATCGACAGAAACGGATTGGCTCCCGATCGGACGACGAGCGCGCGGGGCAGGCTCACGCGCCGGCCTCCCGGATGAGGTCCGCCGCGCCGCGCGCGAGAAGCTTCTCCCCCGCGGCGCGGCCGACGGAGGCCGCCTCGCCGGCGCGACCGGAAGCCTCCTCGCGCAGAGCGCGACTCCCGTCCGGAGAGAACACGGCGGCCGTCACGCGGACCGAGCCGTTTCCGTCGCGCGCGAGGCCCGCGACGGGAGCCTTGCAGCCCGCCTCGAGAGTCGCGAGGAGGCTGCGCTCGGCCACAGCTTCGCGGTGCGACGCGGCGTGGTCCAGGGCCTCGAGAAGCGAAAGGGTGCCGCTGTCCTCCCCCCGCGCGTAGATCGCGAGCGCGCCCTGTCCGACCGCGGGCAGGATCACCTCGGGCGCTAGAACCTCATGGGCCTCGCCGAGCCGGCCGAGGCGCGCCAGGCCGGCCCGCGCCAGCACGATCGCGTCGAACCGCCCTTCGGCCAGGCGCGAGAGCCGCGTGTCCACGTTCCCCCGGGCCTCGAGCACCTGGAGATCGGGCCTCGCGGCGAGCAGCTGGGCCCGGCGCCGCGGGCTCGCTGTTCCCACGCGCGCCCCCCGCGGAAGCTCCGCGAAACTCCGGCAGGACCGCGAGAGCAGAACGTCCCGGGGATCCTCGCGCGGCGGCACGGCCGCCAGGACCAGCCCGTCGGGAACGTCGGTCGGAACGTCCTTCATGCTGTGAACCGCGAAGTCGATCCGTCCGTCCAGGAGCGCCTCGTCCAGCTCACGTGTAAAGTCTCCTTTCCACTCGATCGGCGAGCCCGCCGCCGAGAGCCGGTCTCCCGTGGTCCGGATCTTCACGATCTCGACCTCGGCGCGCCCCGCGAGAGCGTCGGCGACGAGCTTCGCCTGCGCGAGCGAGAGGGCGCTGCCTCGGGCGCCGAGTCGAAGCTTCATGGGAAGGGCCCCCTACTCCTTGTCGAGGTCGAAGAGGTGGCGGACGGCTTCGACGCGGTCGAGCTTGCGCGCCGGGTCGCTCTCCGCCTTGAGGCGCTTCATCGGCTCGTAAAGGATCCTGGCCGAAAAAGCGTCGAGCAGGCCGCGCAGGCGCTCCCGCTCGGCCGCGGGCGCGCGAGCGAGCTCCAGGTCGCGCAGCTCCTCCATGCGGCGCCGCCACTGCGTCACGGTCGGCACGACCGACAGGTTCCCGAGCCAGGCGAGATAGCCCTCCAGCTCCTCTTCGACGATCTTCTCGGCGACCGGCACCTCGCGGGCGCGCCGGGCGCGGTTCTCCCTGGCGACCTCCTCCAGATCGTCGATCGAATAGGAGTAGACGTTGTAGACCTCCGCCACGTCCGGCGCGATGTCGCGCGGGACGGCGAGGTCGAGAAAAAGCATTGGCCTCCCCCTCCGCTCCCGCATCGCGGCCTCCACCTGCGGCCTGGTGACGAGGGGCTGCGGGCTCGAGGTCGCGCTGACGACGACGTCCGCCAGAGGGACCTCCTTGCCGAGGTCCTCCCAGGCGGCGGCGCGGCCCTGGACGCCCGCCGCCAGCTCCTGCGCCCGGGAGGCCGTGCGGTTGACGATGACCGGACCGCGGACGCCCGCTTCGACCGCGTGGCGCGCGAAGAGCGAACCCGTCTCCCCCGCCCCGATGACGAGGACCCGGCGCTGCGAGAGGTTGCCGAAGACCTTCATCGCGAGCTCGAAACCGATCGAAGAGACCGAGAGGGGATGCCGGGCGATCTCGGTCTCGGCGCGCACCCGCTTTCCGGCGGCCACCGCGCTCTCGAAGAGCCTGTGCATCACCGCTCGCGTGGACCCCGACTCCCGCGCGAGCGAAAGGGCCTGGCGCACCTGGCCGAGCACCTCGCTCTCGCCGAGGGCGAGAGAGTCGAGCCCGGCCGCCACGCGGAAGAGGTGCCGCACGGCGTCGCCGCCGACCCGGTAGAAGGAGGAGCCCTCGAGCTCCTTGCGGTCGAGACCCCTCCACTCCGACACGAACCGGGTCAACCCGTCGCGCGCGTCCTCGTTGGACGCGAGGCTGTAGATCTCGCTCCTGTGGCAGGTGGAGACGATCACGCCCTCGGAGATCAGGCCGCGATCGAGGAGATTCGTCAGCGCCTCGCGGATCTCGTCGGCGGTGAAGGCCACGCGCTCGCGCACGGACACGCCGGCTCCCCGAAAGCTCCAACCGAGAAGAGCCAGGCGGGCCTCCTGCGAGATGCTCACCGGAAAACGTGCTCCGAAGAGAAGTAGAGGTTGACGAACGTGTACGAGAAGATGATGAGCGCGAAACCGAGGATCGAGAGGAGCGCCACGCGCTCCCCGACCCAGCCGTGCCGGTCCTTCCAGAGCAGGAATCCGTACACGATGAGGGTCAGCACGGCGGATCCGAGCTTGGCGTCCGGCAGACGCCCCCACACCCGCTCGGCCCAGATGATTCCCAGGACGACGGAAATCCCAAGCACCGACAGGCCGATCGTCACGCTCGTCCGGATCATGCCGCCGATGACGTCGAGCGCCGGAAGCCGCGAGAAGAGCAGCCCCGTTCGGACCTTCCGCAGCTGCCGGTTCTGGACCAGATAGAGGAGCGACAGCACGAAGGAGAAGGTGAAGGCCGCATAGCCGAGGATGGCGAACGTGACGTGAAAGGCGAACATGACTCCGTGCGTGTCCGGCCTCGCGGCCGGAGGCGCCTGAGGGAGCAGGAGGCCCAGGATCGAGAACAGGAGCACGAAGGGGATCAGAAAGGGCCCGATCGCCCTCTCCCGGTGGCGAAAGAGCAGGGCGACGTAGGAGAGACCGAGCATCCATCCGAAGAGCGACAGGGAGCCGCCGATCGTCCGGTACGGGACGGAGTGGAGGGCCCGCGCCTGGGCCTCGAGATCGGCGAACTGGAGCACGAGGCCGGCTCCGACCAGAAGGTGGCCGGGAAGCGGCGGCACCCGGGGCCGGACGAGCGAAAGGATCGCGTAAGCCTCGGCGCCCAGGTAGAGGAGAACGGCCACCCAGCCGAGGAGATGCGAGTTCATCGGTAAAGAGAGATGTTAACAGCCCTCATCCCCCAGTCTCCCACTCCCCCGGTCTCCCAGTCTGAGTCTCGGACGTGGGGGACTGGGAGACGGGGAGACTGGGAGAAAAAGCGCGAACGGCCGTTCAGCCCTTGGAGGGAGTCGGGGCGGGCGCCGGTCCGGGCTTGGCCTCCTCGGGCTTCGGCTTGTTCGCCTCGACCTGGATGTTGATCTCGACGCTCTCCCCGACGACAGGGATCAGCTTGACGATTCCGTAATCCTTCCTGTCGATTGGAAAGGAGACTTCGAAGCCGGCCTTCTCCATCTTGCCCATCGTCGCGAATCCCAGGGCCTTGACGGGGACCCGGATCTGTTTGGTCACTCCGTGCAGGGAGAAGTCGCCGATGACGTCGTACTCATCGTTCCCCTTCGGCTCGATCCTGGTGCTCTTGAAGGTGATCGTCGGGTACCTGGCGGCGTCGAAATAGTTCGGCGAGCGAAGATCGTTGTCGCGGGCGTCCACGCCGGTGTCGATCGACGCCACCTGGATCACGAGGTCGACCCTGGAGGCCGAAGGATTGCCCCGGTCAAGCAAGATCGTGCCATCGAAGCTCTTGAAGCGCCCCTCGACCTTCGTGAGGATGTGACGGATGCGGAAACCGATCAGGGTGTGCGCCTTGTCGAAAGTGAAGGTTTCGGTTTCCGCCAGCGCCGGCAGCGCCGCGGCGAGGAAAAGGGCCGGCAACAGAGAAATTCGAAGCGCTGTCCTGGTCATTCTCCTGATCTCCTTTGTCCTTTCGTTCGTTTGCCGTGATTTACGCGCCGGCAGGGCCCCCGGGTTCCCAAGCTCATCTGGTCCTAACGAACCTTGACCGGCGCCGAAGTCCCCCCATAAACTCGAATTTCGCATGAGAACCGCCACGGACACCCGCCTCTTCCCGCTCTCCCGATGACGAGCGACCCCTTCCGCGCGCGCCAGAGCTTCCGGACCGGAACCGGGGCCGACGCGGCTTTCTTTTCGCTCAAGGAGCTCGAGAAACAGGGCGTCGGTCCGGTCTCCCGGCTGCCGGTCAGCCTGCGGATCGTGCTCGAGTCCGTCCTGAGAAATCTCGACGGCCGCAGGATCAAGGAGGAGGACGTCCGTCAGCTCGCTTCCTGGAAACCCAAGGGGGAGCGCACGGCAGAGATTCCCTTCGTCGTCGCCCGGATCATCCTCCAGGACTTCACCGGCGTCCCGCTCCTCGTCGACCTTGCGGCGATGCGCTCGGCCGTCGAGCGGCTGCGCAAGGACCCGTCCGTCATCGAGCCGCTCGTGCCGGTCGCCCTCGTCGTGGACCACTCGGTCCAGGTGGACGTCTGGTCCACTCCGGAAGCCCTCGCCCGCAACATGGAGGTCGAGTTCAAGCGCAACCGCGCGCGGTACGAGTTCCTGAAGTGGGGCATGAAAGCCTTCAACGGGTTCGACGTCGTCCCGCCGGGAATCGGCATCGTCCACCAGGTCAATCTCGAATACCTGGCCCGCGGCGTCCTCGAAAAGGACGGAATCTATTACCCCGACACGCTCGTCGGCACCGATTCGCACACGACGATGATCAACGGCCTCGGGATCGTCGGCTGGGGCGTGGGCGGCATCGAGGCCGAGGCCGGGATGCTCGGGCAGCCGGTGTACTTCCTGACCCCGGACGTCGTGGGCGTCCACATGACCGGCAGGCTCCGGGAAGGCGTCACGGCCACGGACCTCGCGCTCCATTGCACCGAGATGCTCCGGGCGGCGAAGGTCGTCGGCAAGTTCGTCGAGTACCACGGCGAGGGCGCGGCCTCTCTGCCTCTGCCGGACCGCGCGACGATCGCGAACATGTCGCCCGAGTACGGCGCCACGATGGGCTTCTTCCCGATCGATGAGGAGACCTGCAACTACCTCCTGGCGACCGGACGCCCGAAGGAACACGTCGAGACGTTTCGCCGTTACTTCACGGCTCAGGGTCTCTTCGGGATGCCGAGGGGCGGCGAGTGCGACTACTCGCAGGTCCTCGAACTCGATCTCGCCTCGGTGGCGCCGAGCGTCGCGGGCCCCAAGCGTCCGCAGGACCGCATCGCCCTGGGCGACCTGAAGAAACGGTTCCTGGACCTGCTCGAGAAGCCGCTGACGGAGAACGGCTACGGGAAACACGACGCCGACTTGAGCCGCCGCTTCCCGACCACGATGGGATTCGAAGGGACGACGCCCGAGAGGCCGCTGGCCGGAGGCGGCGGGCAGGATCCGCTTCCCCCGTCGGCCGCCCGGTCCCGGGGCATCAACGCCTGGACCGAGACGGAGATGGTCAACAACAGGCCCACGCCGGACCGGGTCGCGGAGGTCCCGGAGGCGCAGCTGGCGCCGGCTCGTGCGGACCTGGGGCACGGCGACGTCCTGATCGCCGCGATCACCTCCTGCACGAACACGTCCAACCCGAGCGTGATGCTCGGAGCGGGCATCCTCGCCAAGAAAGCGGTCGAGCGCGGCCTCTCGGTTTCGCCGCGAGTCAAGGCTTCGCTCGCCCCGGGCTCCCGCGTCGTCTCGGAGTACCTGGCGCGCACCGGCTTGCAGCCCTACCTCGACCGGCTGGGCTTCAACCTGGTCGGCTACGGCTGCACGACGTGCATCGGCAACTCCGGGCCCCTCGATTCCCGGATCGAGGAGGTGGTGATCGCCAAGGACCTGGTCGCCGCGAGCGTCCTCTCGGGCAACCGCAACTTCGAGGCGCGCATCCACCAGAACATCAAGGCCAACTTCCTGATGAGCCCGCCTCTCGTGGTCGCCTTCGCGTTGGCGGGGCGGGTGAACATCGACATGACGAAGGAGCCGATCGGACGCGACCGGCAGGGGCGGGATGTCTTCCTGCGCGACATCTGGCCGAGCCCGGCCGAGATCCGCGACGTCCTGCGTTCCTCAACCGATCCTGAAACCTACAGGAGGCTCTACTCCGACTTCGCCAACGGCAACCCGCTCTGGAACGAGATCCCGGCGACCGCGGGAAAGGTCTACAAGTGGGACCCGAACTCGACCTACATCCAGGAGCCCCCCTTCTTCGAGAACTTCTCGATGACGCCCGAGGCCGTCCGTGACGTCCGCGGCGCCAGGCCGCTCGCGATCTTCGGCGACTCCGTGACGACCGATCACATCAGCCCGGCCGGCGCGATCAAGAAGAGCTCTCCGGCCGGTCTCTACCTGCAGGAGCGCGGCGTCGACCCGAAGGACTTCAACAGCTACGGCTCGCGCCGCGCAAACGACCGGGTGATGACGCGGGGGACTTTCGCGAACGTCCGGATCAAGAACCTGATGGTTCCGGGAGTCGAGGGAGGCGTGACCGTCCACCACCCCGGCGGCGAGCAGATGCCGATCTACGACGCCTCCATGCGCTACGGGAAGGAAGGGGTCCCGCTCGTCGTCCTCGCCGGGCAGGAGTACGGCTCGGGCAGCTCCCGAGACTGGGCGGCCAAGGGGACGCGCCTCCTGGGCGTGAAGGCCGTGGTCGCCCAGAGCTTCGAGCGCATCCACCGCTCGAACCTCGTCGGCATGGGAGTCCTCCCCTGTCAGTTCCGCGAAGGCGTGAGCGTGAAGAGCCTCGCCCTC
>JAWOLE010000065.1:0-61574 GCA_033853815.1 Thermoanaerobaculia bacterium | reverse complement strand
CGTCTGCGCGTCCTCGGGGGGCTTCTACCGCGCCTACCACGTCTCGCAGGGGATCGACGAGATCATCCCCGTGGACGTCTACGTGCCCGGCTGCCCGCCCACGCCCGAGGAGCTCATGTACGGGATCCTCGAGCTGCAGCGCAAAATCAAGTCGGGAGAGATTTCGCGCGACCGCCGGTCGGCGAAGTTCGCGGCGGGAAGGCCCTCGTGAGCACAGTCGAGGCCCCGGCGCTGTCCGCCGCGGCCGAACGGATCGCCGGCAGGCTCGCAGCTTCTCCCTTCGCCGAAAAGGTCGCGGTCCGCGATCTCGATCTGCCCACCCTCGAGGTCGCCCCGCGCGACTGGCCGGGCCTGGCCGCCTGGCTGCGCGACGACGCCGAGTGCCGCTACGACCTCTTCCTGGATCTTGCCGGCGTGGACAATTTGAGGCGGACGGGGCAGGAGACGCGCTTCGAGGCGGTCGTCCACCTCCATTCGCTGCCGCGCAACGAGCACCTGCGCGTCAAGGTCCTCCTGCCCGACGGGGCGTCCCCGGCGCTCCCGTCCGTTCACGAGGTCTGGCCGGCCGCCGACTGGTTCGAGCGGGAGGCTTACGACCTCTACGGGTTCGATTTCACGGGACATCCGAACTTGCGCCGGATCCTCTGCCATGAGGCCTTCGTCGGACACCCCCTGCGCAAGGACTACGCGCCCGGCCAGCGCTGGTTCGCGACCGAGGAGGATCTCAAGATGCCCGGTTGGGCCCAGGAGACCGATGTCCACGCGGGGCACTTCGAGACGCAGACCCTGTCGATCGGCCCTTCGCACCCGGCCACGCACGGGATCATCCACCTGATCGCCCGGATGGACGGGGAGCGGATCACGCGCGCCGAGACGCAGATCGGATACCTCCACCGCTGCTTCGAGAAGATGGCGGAGACGCACAGGTGGAACGGGGTCATCCCGTACACGGACCGCCTGAACTACGTTTCGGCGATGATCAACGGGGTCGGCTACGTCCGGGCCGTCGAGAAGATGCTGGGCATCGAGATCCCCGAGCGGGGCATCCTCGTGCGGACGATCCTGTCGGAGTTCACCCGGATCATGGACCACTGCGTCAACATCGGCGCGAACCTCGTGGACATCGGCGCGCTGACGAACTTCTGGTACCTCTACCAGCCCCGGGAGAACATCTACGGCTTGATCGAGGCCTGCTGCGGCGCGCGCCTGACGGTCTCCTACGTTCGCGTGGGCGGCCTCGCGATCGACGTGCCCGAGGATTTCGTCGAGCGCTGCCGCGGGCTTCTCGAATCGATCCCGAAGTTCCTGGACGACGTCGACCGCCTGGTGACCAACAACCGCATCGTGCGCAACCGCTTCCAGGGCGTCGGCGTCGTCACGAAGGAGCAGGCCGTGGCCTGGGGCCTGACGGGCCCGATGCTGCGCGCCTCCGGCGTGCCCTACGACGTGCGGCGGTCGCATCCCTACGGCTTCTACGACCGGTTCGACTGGGACATTCCGATCGCGACCGACGGCGACAACTTCTCCCGCTACCTGGTGCGCATGGAGGAGATGCGGCAGTCCCTGAAGATCATCCGGCAGGCGCTCGAGATCTTCCCCGAGAAGGGCCCCGTCAACTCCGACGACTGGCACGTCGTGCTGCCGCCCAAGGACGCGGTCTACCACGACATGGAGTCGCTCATCTACCACTTCAAGCTGATCATGGAGGGGATCCAGGTCCCGAAGGGGGAGCGCTACGAATGGATCGAGGCCGCCAACGGCGAGCTCGGCTTCTACGCGATCTCGAACGGCGGGGGCATCCCCTACCGGCTGAAGGTGCGGCCCCCCTGCTTCCCCATGATGGCCGCCTTCGAGAAGATCGTCCTCGGAGGGACGATCTCCGACGCCATCGCCACGCTCGGGACCCTGAACATCATCGCGGGGGAGCTCGACCGGTGAGCGGCGTCGTCGATGTCTCCGCGCGCGCTCCGGCGAAGCTCACCTTCGCGCAGCGGCTGTACCTGCCGGAGATCCTCGCGGGAATGCGGGTCACGATCCGCCACATGCTGCGCAACGTCTTCGCCGTCCGCAGGCTGCCGACGATCCTGTATCCCGAACAGAAGCGCGACTACTCCGGCCGCTTCCGCGGCAAGCACATCCTGAAGACCCGCGAGGACGGGACCTTGAAGTGCGTGGCCTGCTACATGTGCGCCCAGGTCTGCCCCGCCGAATGCATCACGATCGTGGCGGGGGAGCACCCGAAGATCGCCTACGAGAAGTACCCCGTGGTCTTCGACATCGACATGCTGCGCTGCGTCTTCTGCGGGTTCTGCGTGGACGCGTGCCCGAAGGACGCGATCTGGATGACGCGGGACTACGAACTGGCGTTCTTCAACCGGCAGCAGGCGATCTTCGGCATCGACAAGCTGATCGAGAAGCCCGGCGTTCCCGTCAAGGACGGCTACGGCTATCGCCCCTACTACCCGGGCGACGGGACCGTGCCTCCCGCGGACGCTGCCACCGAACCCGTCGTCCCCGGCGACGGCGAACGCTCGGATCTGCGAGGCAGCCTGCCCGTCTGCCGCCCGCAAACTCCGAAACTTGCCGCAAAGGCCTGACCCTTTCCCGCCTCGCCTCCCGGAGCGAGCAGGTCCCCGTTCCGCAATGATTACCGGGTCGGCTCCGAAACCCTTGCCTCGGTCTTCTCGATTCGGACCAGGGCGTTGTAGTCCGGCTCGCCGGACTGGGGATCGAGGCCACAGGAGAGGAGACGCATTCCCTCGGGCCAGTGGACCTCGAGGTTGCCTGGTTTGATCGGGGCGATGAAGGCGGTGCCGCTAAATTCGCCGGCGTCGGAGACGAGGCGGATGGCGTCTCCGTCGGAGATCGAGAGGGTGCGCGCGTCTTCCTCGCTGACGAAGATGTCGCGGCGGCCGGCGCCGGTCAAGGGATCGGTCTGGCGCTGGACCATGGAGTTGAACTGCTTGCCGCGACGGGTCGAGAGGTGGAAGAGGCCTCCTCGAGCGGGCCGGTCGGGGAGCCGGACGCTTGCGAAATGCGCCCTGCCGTCGGGCGTGGCAAAGCGGCCGCCGGAGTAGAGGCGCGGTCCACCCCACTGGAAAGAGTCGCCCTGTTTCGCGAGGGCTTCGATTCCGCGATAGAGGGGGATCGCGCGGGAGATCTCCTCGCGGATCTTCGCCGTCGAAGCGAAGCGGATTTTTGGGGCGGATTCCGGGCGAGCGCGCGCGGCCACCTCGCCCAGGACCTCCCACTCGGGCCTCGCTCCGGGGATTCGGCGTCCCGGGACTTCCGGCGAAAAGATGATCCGGCGCTCCGTCGAGGTTTCGGTGACTCCGCCGGATGACTCGTAACGCGTGGCGGCAGGCAAGAGCAGTACCGTGTCGGAAGGCGCGACCAGCATCGCCGAGGAAAACACGATGTCCTGATGGACTCGGAGAGCGGGTTTCTCGAGGGCCTTCCGGCAGCGCTCCGCATCGGGCAGGGTCTCCAGGACGTTTCCACCGATCATCCAGAAGACGTCAAGCTTTCCTTCGGCGCCGGCGTCGATTTGCTCGACGGTCGCCATCCCGTGGGAGCGGGGCGTGTCGAAGCCCCAGACCTCCGACCAGCGGTCGAGGGTCGCGGCGTCCACGCCGGGAACGCATCCGACCTCGGCGCCTCCCTGGACACCCGAGTGCCCGCGGATCGGAGTCATGCCCGCCCCGGGCCGCGCCGGCAGCCCTCGGGCGAGACCCACGTTGACGAGCGCGCGGATCGTGTCCACGCCGTGGGCGTGCTGGGTCAGCCCCATCGCCCAGACGAATTGTGTCTTCGGTTTCGCGACCAGCAGGCGCGCGAACCGCCGCATCTCCGCTTCCGAGGAGCCGCTGGCGCGCGACAGCTCGTCCCAGCTCTGTGCGTGGACCGCGGCGGCCGCGGCCTCGAAGCCGTCGGTGTGGCCGCGGACGAACTCCTTGTCGATACCTCCCTCCTCTTCGAGGAGCGCCCGGAAGACACCGTTGGTGAACGCCAGGTCGCCACCGGTGTCCACGTCAAACCAGTGGTCGGCGAGCTTGGTTCCGAAGAGAGCGCTCTCGGGGACCGAGGGGACCCAGTACCGCTCCAGTCCGGGTTCGCGATACGTGTTGACGACGGCGATCTGCGCGCCGTTCTTCTTGGCGTAGTAGAGGTACTTCGTCGTGACCGGCTGGTTGTTGGGGACGTTGGAGCCGAGAAAAACAATCAGGTCCGCTTCGAGCCAGTCGCGGTAGCTTCCCGTCATCGCGCCGTAGCCGAGCATCCCTTTCATCGCGGCGGTGGAAGCGGCGTGGCAGAGGCGCGCGGAGTTGTCCACGTTGTTTGTGCCGAGAAACCGCGCGACCTTCTGGACAGCATAGTACGTCTCGTTGGGAATCCCGCGCGAGGTGAGGTAGAACGCAACGCGATCGGGAGAGGCCGAGCGCAGGCGGGAGGCGGCGAGGTCCAGGGCTTCGTCCCAGGCGATCCTGCGGAACCCCGGGTCGCCCCGCCGGCGGATCATGGGCTCGGAGAGGCGGCCCATCTCCCGGAGCTCCTGCGACGCCGCACCTTGCAGCCGCTCGACGTTCGACAGCTTCTCGATATCGAGCGGCGCCATCGTGTTGAGCGAGAGCAGCTCGAGCCGCACCATGCAGAGGTGTACCCCCTCTATCGTCCAGTCGCGCATCCCCCTCGTGCCGAGCGCGCAGCCGTCGCAAACACCCCGCGAGAGGATCCGCCAGGCGAAGGGGAGCTCCTTACGGTTCTCCCAGAGAATCTTCGCCATCTCGCGGTAATGCCGCGGCCCGATTTCCTCGAGCCCGAACGGAATCCACGAGACGCGGGAGTGCGGACGGCTCAAGACCGAAATCCGAGATCCGAATCCCCGAGCCGGGCTACTGGAGCTCCTCCATCATCCGAGCGAGGGCTTCGCGCGGCGGGCGGACCCGGTCCAGGGGCAAGGTCGCGAGCGGTTCCTCGGGGAGGTCCAGCAGCGAGAGGAAGTCCTTCTTCTCCGGCTCGACGTAGATCAGGCCCGTCAGGAACTCTCCCTTCTCCTGCGCCTCGTGGAGGAGGTTGAAGGCGGCCTTCTTGTCGGTCGGATCGTGGTCCTCCTTCAACTTCTTCAGCCGGATGTGGGAGCCGTCGTGGAGGACGACGTCCTGCGTCGTGCCGGGGTCGTAGTCCACGGTGATCTCTTCGAAGTAGGGGACGAAGCCGATCTCCTGGATCGGGATCTCGTGGTCCTTGGCCCACTTGTAGGACTTGGTCGAGTCCTCGTGGTTGTTGAACGTCACACAGGGGGAGATGACGTCGAGGAGCGCCGTCCCCCGGTGGGCGATCGCGCCCTTCAGCAAAGCGAGCAGTTGCTTCATGTCCCCCGAGAAGGAGCGGGCGACGTAGGCGCAGCCGAGCTCGATCGCCATCGCGCAGAGGTCGATCGCCGGCAGGTCGTTGACGGCTCCGCCCTTCGACTTCGTCCCGAGGTCCGCCGTCGCGGAGAACTGCCCCTTGGTCAGGCCGTAGACGCCGTTGTTCTCGACGATGTAGATCATGGGGACGTTCCTGCGCAGGAGGTGCATGAACTGCCCGGCCCCGATCGAGGCCGTGTCCCCGTCTCCCGACACGCCGATCGCGAGCAGCGTCTGGTTGGCGAGCATCGCCCCGGTGGCGACGGCCGGCATGCGGCCGTGCACGGCGTTGAAGCCGTGGCCGCGGTCGGCGAAGTAGGCGGTCGTCTTCGAGGAGCACCCGATGCCCGACATCTTCGCCGCCTTGTACGGGGCGACTCCCATGTCGAAGAACGCCTGCGTGATCTGGCGCGTGATGACGTCGTGCCCGCACCCCACGCAGAGCGTGGACTTCAGGCCGCCGTAGTCCTTGACGGTCAGGCCGATGCGGTTTTTCGGAAGGGCCTTGGGTTCGGCGGCGGTGGACATCACTTCTTCTCCCCGGCCTCGACCCCTTCGACCACGGTCTCGGCATCGATGGGGAAGCCATCGTAATGGCGGATGGAGCGCAGCTTGCCGGCGTCGGGGCCGAGCTCGAGCCGCAGGACGTCGTACATCTGCCCGTCGCGGTTCTGGTCCACGACGTAGACGCGGTCGTGCGCGGCCACGAACTCGGTGACCTCGTCGCCGATGGGAAGGGCCCGCAGGCGCAGGTAATCCGTGGCGACGCCGCGCCGCGCGAGCAGGTGGCGCGCTTCCTCCACCGCGAAGTCGGAGGAGCCGTAGGCGATGAGGGCGATGGATGCCCCCGAGTCGTTGGAGACGACGGGCTTGGGCACGAAGCGGCGCGAGGTCTCGAACTTGCGGGCCAGGCGGTCCATGTTCGCCTTGTAGTCCTCCGGTTTCTCGGTGTAGGTCGCCCGCTCGGAGTGGCCCGAGCCGCGGCAGAAGTACATCGCGGCGGGGTTATCGATCAGCCCCGGCAGCGTACGGTATCCGATCCCGTCCCCGTCCACGTCGCGGTAGCGTGCGAACTCCTTGAACTTGCGGATGTGATCCTTCAGCTCCTCCTCGGTCCGGATCACCTTGCCGCGGTCGAGTCCCTTCTCGGGATAGGGGAAGGGGTCGGCCATCCAGTTGTTCATGCCGAGGTCGAGGTCCGTCATGAGGAAGACCGGCGTCTGGAACCTCTCGGCCAGGTCGAAGGCCTCCAGGGCGAGGGAGTAGCACTCCTCGACGGAGCCCGGGATGAGAAGGATGTGCCTGGCGTCGCCGTGCGAGAGGAAGTAGGTCGAGATGATGTCCCCCTGCATGGTGCGCGTCGGCAGGCCCGTCGAGGGCCCGACCCGCTGCACGTCGATGAAGACCCCGGGCACCTCCGCGTAGTAGCCCAGGCCCACGAACTCCGACATGAGCGAGATGCCGGGGCCCGAGGTCGTCGTCATGGCCCGCGCCCCCGCCCAGCCCGCGCCCATGACCATCCCGGCGGCGGCGAGCTCGTCCTCGGCCTGCACGATCGCGCAGGTCGGCTTCCCGGTCACGGGATCCTGCCGGAAACGGTGGCAGTACTCGATGACGGCCTCGGCGAGTGACGAGGACGGCGTGATCGGATACCAGGCGAGAACGTTGACGCCCGCCATGATGCAGCCGATCGCCGTCGCCGCGTTGCCCTCGATGATGATCTTGCCGGCGGTCTTGTCCATCCGCTCCAGGCGATAAGGATCGGTCTTGGTCAGGTTCTTCTTCGCCCAGTCGAAGCCTCCCTGGATCGCGTTCCAGTTGATCTCGACCGCTTTCTGCTTCGACTTGAACTGACGTCCGACGGCCTTGCGGATCTCCTCCATGTCGATGTCGAGGAGCCAGGCCGCCACGCCGACGTAGATCATGTTGACCGCGAGGCGCCGGAGTTTCCCGTCGTGGACAAGCTCGAGGACGAGCTTGGAGAAGGGGACGGGGTAGAAGTGCACGTCGTCCCGCAGCGACTTTAAGTTCAGGTTCTCCTCGTAGATGACCGCGGCGCCGGGATGCACGGTCCGGATGTCCTCGTGGGCCGTCTCGGGATTCATGCAGATCAGGACCCCGATGTCCCGGCGGCGCGCGATGAAGCCCTCCCGGGAGGCCCGGACCGTGAACCAGGTCGGCAGGCCCTGGATGTTGGAGGGGAAGAGGTTCTTGCCCGAAACCGGGACCCCCATCTGGAAGATCGCCCGCATGAGGATGTTGTTGGAGGACATGCTGCCCGACCCGTTGGCCGTGGCGACATGGATCGAGAAGTCATTGACGACGGAGACACCCCCCGCCTGCTCAAGGGTCTTCTCTTCAACGACAGTGCTCACCATGGACTCCTTTTTCTGTCTGTGTGAACGTGCCCGCCCGAACCCTGAATCATACCAAAGGGACGCGCTCTTCCCCGGGGCGGCGCGGGAGCCGCGCGCTTAGAATCCAACCGGAGGGACCTCGCATGCATTTCCGCCGCGCCGTCGCCGCCGCTCTGTTTCTCTTCTCGCTCCGGGTCTCCGCTTCGGCCGCCTCCGGACGCCCCTTTCGCTTCGACGAGCTCGCGAGCGTCCGGCGCCTCGGGTCGTTTTCCCTGTCGCCGGACGGCCGGTGGCTGGCCTATTCGCTCGGCATCCCCGACGTCGAGGAGAACCGCACGCGCACGGAGCTCTGGATACAGGCGACCTCGGGCGGGGAGCCGCGCCGGCTGACTTCCGGAGAGAAGCGGGACTCCGATCCGAAGTTCTCTCCCGACGGCAGGAGAATCGCCTTCCTCTCCGACCGCGAGGGCGGATCGCAGATCTGGGTCCTCGATGTGGCCGGCGGCGAGCCTGCTAGAGCGACTGCTTTTCCGGCCGACATCGCTGGGTTCCGCTGGTCTCCCGACGGGAAGTGGTTCGTCTTCACGGCCGACGTCTTCCCCGACTGCGCCGACGCCGCCTGCAACGAGAAGAAGTTCAGGGAACGGGAGAAATCGAAGACGAAGGCGCGCGTGGCCGAGCGGCTCCTCTTCCGGCACTGGAACGCCTGGAAGGAGGGGCTGCGGACGCACGTCTGGAAGGCGCCCGTCTCGGTTCCCCCGAACCCCCAGACATACGTGGACCTGACTCCCGGCGACCGGGACGCTCCGCCTTTTTCGCTCGGCGGCGGCGACGACTACGACGTCTCGCCCGACGGAAGGGACTTCCTCTACGCCTCGAACCCCGACGCAGTAGAGGCCGTCTCGACCAACGGCGACATCTGGCAGACCTCCTTCGGGGGCGGGGGCCAGGCGCAGGACCTGACCGTCGCCAACAGGGCCTACGACGGGACTCCGAGGTTTTCGCCGGACGGGAAGTGGATCGCCTACCGCGCCCAGAAGCGTCCCGGCTTCGAGTCGGACAAGTTCACGCTCATGCTTCGGGAGCGGGGGACGGGAAAGACCCGTCCGCTGACGGAAGACTTCGACGAATGGGTCGAGTCCTTCCTCTGGGCCCCGGACTCGAAGTCGCTCTATTTCACGTCCGAGGTCGCTGGCCGCGGAGCGATCTTCCGGGTCGGCCTCGAAGGCAAACCCGCCGAGATCTGGCGCGGCGGGACGGCCTCGGGACTGACCGCCTCGCGCGATGGACGCCGGATCTATTTCTCCTCCTCCTCGCTCTCGCGCGCCGCCGAGGTCTGGAGCGCCGGCGCCGATGGGAAAGGCGCCGCTCCGGTCACGCACGTCAACGACGGCCTTTTCGCCGAAGTCGAGATGGGCGTGGTCTCCGAGCGCACGACGCCCTCGGCCGACGGGCGCGGCCTCCAGGCCTGGCTCGTCAAGCCTCCCGGCTTCGATCCCTCGAAGAAGTATCCCGCCGTCTTCCTGATCCACGGCGGCCCGCAGGGCGCCTGGCTGGACTCCTGGTCCTACCGCTGGAATCCGGAGGTCTGGGCGGCCTACGGCTACGTCGTCTATGCCGCAAACCCGCGCGGCTCGACGGGATTCGGCCAGAAGTTCGTGGACGAGATCTCCGGCGACTGGGGCGGGAAGGTCTATGACGACCTGATGCGTCAGGCCGACGACCTCGAGTCGCTCCCCTTCGTGGACAGGACGCGCATCGGCGCGGCCGGCGCTTCCTATGGCGGCTACATGATCGACTGGATCGCCGGGCACACAGATCGATTCAAAGCTCTCGTCTCCCACGACGGGATCTTCGACACGGTCTCCTCCAACCTCGAGACCGAGGAGCTGTGGTTCCCGGTCTGGGAGTTCAAGGGATGGCCCTGGGACTCCGACCTCTACGCGAAATGGAATCCCATGCTCTTCGTCAAGAACTTCAAGACTCCCACGCTCATCATCACGAGCGAGAAGGACTACCGGGTCCCCTTCGGCCAGGGCCTCCAGTTCTTCACGGCGCTGCAGGTGCGCGGAGTCCCCTCCAAGCTCCTGACCTTCCCCGACGAAGGCCATTTTGTCTTGAAGCCCGGCAACTCCCGCCTGTGGCACGCCACGGTCATGGATTGGCTGCACCGGTACCTGGGCGGCGCCCCGGCCGACCCGAAGGCCCTGGAAACCGTCTACAGCGTCACCCGGTAGGGTGACAGAGATTCTCGAAGGAGGCTCGAAAATGGCGAAGAAGGATCCTCGGGTGGACGCCTACATCGCCAATTCGGCGGACTTCGCCAAGCCGATCCTGCGACACCTTCGGGAGATCGTCCACAGGGGCTGCCCTGAGGTCGAGGAAACGATCAGGTGGGGCATGCCGCACTTCGATTACAAGGGGATGCTCTGCGGCATGGCCGCCTTCAAGGGACACTGCGCCCTCGGATTCTGGAAGAACAAGCTCGTCCTCGAGCGGAACCCGGAGGCCATGGGCCAGTTTGGCCGGCTGACCTCGCTCGCGGATCTTCCGGAGGACCGCGTTCTTCTCGGTTACGTGCGCGAGGCGGCCCGCTTGAACGACGCCGGCATGAAGGTCCCGCGCAAGGCCCGCGGCGCGAAGAAACCGCCCGGGACGCCGGCGGACCTCGCCGCGGCCCTGAAGAAGAACGCGAAGGCCCGGGCCACCTTCGAGGGGTTCTCGCCGAGCCACAGGAGGGAGTACATCGAGTGGATCACCGAGGCGAAGACCGGGGAGACTCGCAGGAAGCGGCTGGGCACCGCGGTCGAGTGGATGGCCCAGGGCAAGCCGCGGAACTGGAAGTACATGCGCAAGGGAGCCTGAGAAGTTCCCTTAGCCATCGCCTCACGGAGACGCCGGCCGGACGGGGCGACGGGGCTCCTGGTCGATGAACCTGTCGAGTTCTCGCTTCGCCAGAGCCGCGCGAGGGTTGCCGGTCTCCGCGTAGGCTCGCGCCCGCAGCTCGAGAATTCCCCACCGCCAGGGGACGTTCGGCTCCATCTCCTCCACGACCTCAGCGTAACGGCCGGGACCCACCCGGGACGCGACGTCGAGCCGCACGAGACGCCGCTCGTCGTCGAGCAGGGCGACGGCGAAGGGGTGCGCCAGGGCGTCGCAGAGCCGGGCGGCGAGGCGCTCGTCCTTCGTGGCGATGTCGTGCACCATCGGGAAGGCGTTGCGGACTGCCGTCAGCAGAGGCCACGGATCGCGGCGATAGGCGGCGAAGGCGCGTTCGAGGGCATCGACGGCCTCCTGCGGGCGCCCCTGCGCCCAGCGCAGGCGCGCAAGAAGGAGGTCGGCTTCGACCGGGTGCGGCGCGCGCAGCCGGTCGATCCAGGCGATCGCCCCCTCGTCTCCTCCCTGGGCGAGGGCTTCCGCCACGACGAACTCCTCGACCGACCCGACCGGCTCCCAGGGCTGCCTGCGCCAGTTCGCGAGGACTACTGCGTCCTCTCCGTTGATGAAGCTCTTCTGGGCGAGAGCCTGTCGAAGGGCCTCTCCCGTCATGTCCGGGTCAACCGGCGGGACCCCTCCATCCGAGGTCACAGCCGTCACCCGCCACCGATCGACCGCCGCCCAGTCCACGGCTCCTGAGACGGCGGGCCTGTCCTCCCCGCGCGAGCGGGCGCGTCGCCGCAGCTCTTCCACGTTGAAGGAGCCGCGCTGTCCCAGGCTGCGAGCGAACCCGAACTCGACCAGGTTGCGGTCGTCGCTGTTCTCTCCCGCGCCCGGCTCCCCGGCGAGCGCCCGGGCCAGAGAGGCGCGCCCCAGGTGGTGGGAGAGAAAACCCTCGAGTCCTCTCGCCCGCCAGACCTCCTCCATGGCGGTTACGAAGGGCTCCGCACGCAGCCGCTCGGAGAGGCGCGCGGCGTTGTAGGCGATCGGCTTGCCCGACGCGACGAGTAGCAAATCGGCCGGGCGCGTGAACCACGTTTCCACTTCGGGAAAGGCCGCGAGGAGCGTTCGGTAGACCGTCCGGACCGTGATGGCATCCACCTCGTAGGCCTGCAGCCACTGGAGGAAGATGCCGCCGGGCTTCAGGCGCGCGCGCGCGGCGCGGTAGAAGTCCTCCGTGAAGAGGCTCGAGATGCCGACCCGGTAGGGGTTGGACGGTTCGGAGAAGATGAAGTCGTAGGTCTCGCGCGAGGTCAGCAGGAACTCGCGCGCGTCGCCGATCACGACGTGCACCTTGGGGTTCGAGAGGACATTCTGGTTGGCGGGCGCGCAATCGCGTGCCACGCGCAGGATCGCCGGCTCGAGCTCGACCACGTCCACCCGGTCGAGGCCGGGAACGGCGCCCAGCCAGCCGGCCGTCTCCCCCGTACCGAGCCCGATCACCAGCGCCCGTCGGGGATCCGGAGAGAGCGCCGCTCCGATCAACCCGCCCATGACGCCCGTCGGCGCGTCGTCCCGAACGTTGCCGTCCACCTTGCCCCCGATCGCGAAGGAGTAGCCGCCCGGTTTCTTAAGGACCGCCACGCTCGACTCCAGGCCGTCGGCCTGCCAGGCCAGCTGCCGCCGCCGGTCCCGAAGCCACTCCTCCACGGCGTTTGGGGATGCCCCTCGAAGGTCTGCGCGCCCGGCCCCGATCGCGCTGTGGCGCCAGGCGGCTGTCGGGCCTGTCGAGAGCAGGAGCAAGAGACTCAGAGCCGCCGTGCCGATGGGGAACCAGGCCCGCCCCTTCCATCCGGCGCCGCGCCCGGCAGGGAGGAGGGCGAGGAGACCGAGGGCGCAGAGGAAACCGACGACAAACACCCAGGTTCCCGTCGCCGACAGCAGTGGCAGCAGACCGAACCCTCCGGCAAGAGAGCCCGCGATACCGCCGACCGTGTTCCAGAAGTAGGCCAGCCCGACATCCGTGCCGACCCTCTCGTCTCCCTTCCCGAGCAGGGCGACCAGCAGCGGAAACTGAAAGCCCGCGACGAAGGCCGCGGGGAACACCACGATCGCGGCCACCAGGGACCATCCCGCCGCGTAGCCGGCCAGCGCGAAAGCCCCTTTCGGTCCGACCTGCGCCGCCAGGACCGCGATTCTGTCGCCGAGAGCGTAGGGGACGGCCAGGCACAGGGCCTCCAGCGCGCACGTCGCCGCGAAGCTCGAGAGTCTCGCCGGCCCGCGGCCCGAGCGCGAGTAGGCCGCCGATCCCAGGCCGACTCCGGCGAGCGCGACCGCCAGAATCAGGCCGAAGGTGTACGTCGAGCCGCCGAGCAGCGGCGCGAGCATCCGATACCACACGAGCTCCATCAGGAAGAACGCGAACCCCACTCCGGCGGCCGCGGAGAGCACGAATCTGCGGTTGGGGAGCGCAGCCGGCGGCGCCGCTGCCCGGCCTCTCACTTCCCGCGAACCCGGGCGCTCCCCCTCGCGGCGCTTCTGGGCGGCCTCGGCCGTTTCGCCGCTCGCTGCCGGAGTGGGAGCGGCGACCCGGGAGAGCCAGACCGCCGCCAGCCCCACGAGGGCGTTTACGGCGCAGGCAAGCCAGAGCGTCTCTCTGGTGCCGAAGGACTCCAGCATCACGAATGTCGAGAGAAGCGTTCCGGCGACGGCCCCGAGAGTATTCGACCCGTAGAGCAGAGCGAGGAAGCGGCGGCGGGAGTCCCGAGAGGTTTCGACCGCCCGCGTCGCCGCGGGAAGCGTGCCCCCCATCAGCACGGTCGGCACGCCAAGCACGATCGCAGAGAAGAGAAGCCGGACCAGGGTGCCTGCAAAAAGGCCCAGGGCGAAGGTCCCTCCGAGCGCGATGTAACCCTTCTGGACCAGAAAGACCCAGAGTGGCGTCAGCGCCGCCGAGCCGGCCACCCCGAGCTCCAGACGGCCGTAGAACGCGAGGGGATTTCCGGCGGCGTCGGCCTTCCGGCCCAGGAGCCATCCTCCCAGGCCCAGGCCTCCCATGAAGATCGCGACCACCGCCGCGGAGGCGGCCGTCGAGAAGCCGAAGACGAGCCGCAGCTCCCGCATCCACGCGACCTGGTAGATCAGGGCCGTCAGCCCCGACCCGAAGAGCAGCAGGGCGACGCTTGGGAGGCGCCGATTCATGGAGACCGGCGAAAGTACCACACCGCCGGCAGCATCTGATTGAACCGTGGGCGAATTCGTCGCCCCGGCGTCGGGCCCGCCTCCCTGGTCGGCACGCGACGGCCCTGCCGCAATACAAGAACCGGGCCGTCGCTTGTCGTTCGGTCGCACAGACAGTGAGGCGACTGATCCTGTGTGGTGTGCTCCCTCTCTCAAGCCTCCTCCGGGAGGCGTCCCGCCGCCGGGGCTGGCAGGTTCACTTAAGCGGAGCTATCAGCTCTGGAGACGGCGGCGTTTTCCGAGGAGGTGATGGGTGACGAGCATGGAGGAGCGAAACCGGCGCCTACGCGAGACTGCGAGGAACCCTCAGCGCCGGCCGGTTGGGAGTCTTGCGGGCAGGCCGGCGCGTGCCGACGCGGAAAATGCCGACGGCGCCAGGGCGGCTTTTGCGTAACACCGTCGCCGGGGGAAGAGAGGAACGCTCCGCGCGGTTAATATGGGCCCGTGGCTCTCCTGTCTTCCTTCCACCCTGCGGTCCGGAGATGGTTCAGCGAGCGCCTGGGAGAGCCGACGCCGCCGCAGCGCGAAGGCTGGCCCCGGATCCGCGAGGGCCGGAACACCCTGATCGCCGCGCCCACGGGCTCCGGCAAGACCCTCGCGGCGTTCCTTTCGGCCATCGACTCGCTGTTTCGCCAGGGCCCGGCATTGAAGGACGCGACCCAGGTCCTCTACGTCTCTCCGCTGCGGGCGCTTTCCAACGACGTCCAGAAGAACCTGCAGGCCCCGCTCGCCGAGATCCGCGCCGCCGATCCCTCGCTTCCCGAGATTCGCGTCCTCGTGCGCACCGGCGACACGCCTTCGGGCGAGCGCGCCTCCATGGCCCGCCGGCCGCCGCACATCCTCGTGACGACGCCGGAATCCCTCTACCTGCTCCTGACGAGCGCCGGCGGCCGGGGCATGCTGGCGACAGTCCGGACCGTCATCGTGGACGAGATCCACGCCCTCGTGCGCGACAAGCGGGGGAGCCATCTGGCCCTGTCGCTCGAGCGGCTGGAGAAGCTCGCCGGGGGACCGATTCAGCGAGTCGGGCTTTCGGCCACTCAGAAACCTCTGGACGAAGTCGGCCGCTTCCTCGCGGGCGACGGCCGGGAGTGCGCGCTCGTGGACGCCGGCACCTTCCGCGAACTCGATCTCGCGCTCGAGGTGCCCCCCTCGCCGCTGGCGGCCGTCTGCTCCCACGAGCAGTGGGAGGAGATCTACGCCCGGATGGCGGACCTCGTCCGCGAGCACCGGACGACCCTCGTCTTCGTCAACACGCGCAAGATGGCCGAGCGGATCGCCGCTCAGTTGACGAGGCTCCTCGGCGAGGAGGCGGTCACCAGCCACCACGGCAGCCTCTCGCGGGAGCGCCGCCTCGAGGCGGAAGAGAGGCTGAAGGCCGGCAGGCTGCGGGCGCTCGTGGCGACGGCCTCGCTCGAGCTCGGCATCGACATCGGCGACGTGGACCTGGTCCTCCAGGTGGGCGCGACGCGGTCGATCGCCACCTTCCTCCAGCGCGTGGGCCGCTCGGGACACGCCCTGCGGCGGGTGCCGAAGGGCCGGCTCTTCCCGCTGACACTCGACGAGCTGGTGGAGGGGGCGGCGATCCTCCGCTCGATCCGCAGCGGCATCCTCGACCGGACGCCGGTGCCGCCGAGGCCCCTGGACATCCTGGCGCAGCAGATCGTCGCGGCCTGCGTCCCGGAGGACTGGGAGGAGGAGACTCTCTTCCAGCTCGTCCGCAGCGCCTGGCCGTACCGGGACCTGACGCGCGAGGAGTTCGACTCGGTCGTCGCGCTCCACACGCGCGGACGGCGCGCGCTTCTCCATCGCGACGGCATCGGCGGCCGCCTGATGGCCACGCGCCGGGCGCGTCTGGCGGCGCTTCTCTCGGGCGGAGCGATCCCGGATACCGCCGACTACCAGGTGCGGCTGGAGCCCGAGGGGACTCTGGTCGGGACCGTCAATGAGGACTGGGCGGTCGAATCCAACCGCGGCGACATCTTCCAGCTCGGCAACGCCTCCTGGCGGGTTCTGCGCATCGAGCCGGGCATCGTCCGGGTGGCGGACGCCCGGGGCCAGCCGCCCTCTCTGCCGTTCTGGCTGGGCGAGGGCCCGGGCCGCACGCGCGAGCTCGCCGAAGAGATCGGGGAGCTGCGTGAGGTGTGCGCCGCCGCGGAAGACGGCCCGAAGGCGCTCGGTTCGAGCTGCGGGGACGCGCTGCCGGAGGCCGGCGCGACCCAGATCGCCGAATACGTCGAGGCGGGCCGGAGGGTCCTGGGCGCCGTCCCGACGCGCCGCCGCGTGATCCTCGAGCGATTCTTCGACGAGAGCGGCGGCATGCAGCTCGTCGTGCACGCGCCCTTCGGGTCCCGGATCAACCGGGCCTGGGGTCTGGCGCTTCGCAAGCGCTTCTGCGTGGGCTTCGGCTTCGAGCTTCAGGCCGCAGCCAACGAAGAAGCGATCGTGCTGTCTCTGGGACCTCAGCACAGCTTCGAGCTCGAAGGGGTCTTTGACTATCTTTATCCCGAGAGTGCTCGCGAGGTCCTCGTGCAGGCGGTCCTGGCGACCCCGCTCTTCGAGACCAGGTGGCGCTGGAACGCGCAGCGTTCGCTCCTGCTCGAGCGCTCGAGGGGCGGCAAGAAGGTCCCGGCGCCTCTCCTGCGGATGCGCGCCAACGATCTTCTCGCGGGAGCCTTCCCCGAGGTCCTGGCCTGTCCCGAGACGCTGCCGGGAGGCCCCATTGAGGTCCCGATGGATCATCCCATCGTCCGGCAGACGATCGAGGACTGTCTGACGGAGGCCATGGACGTCGAGGGCTTCCTCGAGGTGCTTCGGGGTTTGAGAGACGGCTCGATCGAGCGCCGTGCCGTGGACACGGCCGAGCCTTCGGCCTTCGCGCGCGGCATCCTGTCCTCGCAGGTCTACACCTTCCTGGACGACGCGCCCCTGGAGGAGCGGCGCACGCAGGCGGTCTTCTCCCGGCGAGTCCTGGACGTCGCGACGGCCGATGGGCTCGGCAACCTCGACCTTGAGGCCATCGCGCGGGTCAGAGAAGAGGCCTGGCCGCAGCCGGCCGACGCCGAGGAGCTCCACGAGGCGCTCCTCTGGATGGGCTATGTCACCGAGGCGGAGGCGAGGCCCTGGAAGCCCTGGCTCGAGGAGCTCGCCGCGGCCGGCCGCGCCGTCCGGGAAGGCGAGCGCTGGTTCGCCGCCGAGGCGACGCGGGATCCGAAGGCCGTCCTGCGAGGCCGCATGGAGGCTCTCGGCCCGATCGCGAGCGAAGACCCGCTCATGCTGGCGCTCGAAAGCGAGGGTGTGGTCCTGCGCACGAGGATCGACGGCCGCCCCGCCTGGTGCGACCGGCGGCTTCTCGCCCGCATCCACCGGTACACGCTCGACCGCCTGCGCAAGGAGATCGAGCCCGTGACGGCGGCGCAGTTCCTGCGCTTCCTCGCCTGCTGGCAGCACGTGGACCCCGAGTACCGCCTGGAGGGCCCGCGAGGCGTGGCTCAGATCGTCATCCAGCTCGCGGGCTTCGAGGTCGCCGCCGCGGCCTGGGAAGGGAGCGTGCTGCCGGCGCGCGTGCGAGGCTACCGGCGCGACTGGCTCGACCAGCTGACCCTCTCCGGAGAGATCGCCTGGGGCAGGCTCTGGGGTGGAGGGGCGAACGCCGTGCGCCGCACGCCGATCTGCCTCGTTCCGCGCGAAGACCTGGAGAGCTGGGCTGCCCTGGCCGGGCAGGGAGAGTGCCGCGAGCCGACCGGGGGGGCGCTGGAGGTCCATGAGGCCCTGGCGTCTCGGGGGGCCATGTTCCTGCAGGAACTCGTCCGCGCGACGCGGATGCCCCCTTCCTTCGTCGAGGCCGGGCTGGCCGACCTGATTGCTCTTGGCCGCGTGACGTGCGACTCCTTCGGCGGGCTGCGGTGGCTGATCGTTCCAGCCTCGCGGCGGAAAGCTGGCGGGCCTACGGCAGGGCGCTGGAGCCTGATCCGGCGGTCCGGTGAAGCCGCGCCCTCGGCCGAGTTCGCGGCTCGCAGGTTGCTCGCGCGCACAGGGGTCGTTTTCCGGAAGACGCTGGCCCGCGAGAGGCTTCCGGTTCCCTGGCGCGACATCGCGCGGACGCTGCGCACGCTCGAAGCGCGGGGAGAAGTCCGGGGCGGGCGTTTCGTGGCCGGATTCGACGGCGAGCAGTACGCGCTGCCCGAGGCCGTGGCGCTCCTGCGCGCGGTTCGCCGGCGCACCTCGTCCGAGGAGCCCGCGGCCCTGACCGTCTCCGCGGCGGATCCCTTGAACTTCCGGGGAATCCTCACGCCGGACGAGCGTGTCTCTCCCGCGACTCGCCAGCAGGTGCGCGTGGCGTAGCCGGCTGCCGTTTCCCGCATGCCGCCGCGCCGGGTCGTTTCCCTCTGTCCCTCGATCACGGAGACGCTCGTCGCGATCGGTGGCTTGAAGCGCCTCGCCGGCGCGACGCGCTTCTGCGTGCGGCCCAAGGGGATGCTCTGGGGGCTTCCCCGGATCGGTGGCACCAAGAACCCGGACCTCCCACGCATCCTGGCCCTGAAGCCCGACCTGGTCTTTGCCAACGAGGAGGAGAATCGGATCGAGGACGTGCGGGCGCTTCGCGAGGCCGGGATCGAGGTAGACGTGACGTTCTCCAAGACTGTCGAGGACGTGCCGGCGGCCGTCCGGCAGTGGGGAGAGAGGCTGGGGGAGGGATCGGAGACCGAAGCCGAGGCCCTGGCGCGCAGGATCGAGGAGGAGCACGCGGCGCTCGCGGCCGAGCCGGCCCCGGCGCCCTTTCTCTACGCCTACTGGATCTGGAAAGACCCCTGGATGACCGTCTCGGACGACACCTACGTGGCGGATCTCCTCCGACTGGCCGGCGGGGTCAACGCGTACGGCCGCGAAGCGGACCGCTATCCGACGTCAACACCGGAGGCCTCGCTTGCTCGCGGCGCCGACGTGCACTTCTTTCCGAGCGAGCCCTACCCGTTTCGCCAGGACAGGCACGGGCCCCTGACCGAACGGCTCTTCGGCCGCGAGCGCGTCCGCCTCTTCGTCGAGGGCGACGACTACTGCTGGCACGGAGTCCGGACCCTGGACGGGCTCAGGGCGATGAGGAGGCTGAGAGAGACGATCAGAAATTTGTGATTTGTGATCGGGTGATCTGCGAATTGAGCTGCTTCTAATTTTATTAGGATTTTCTAGCAAATCTCCTAACGAAATTAGGATGCGGGCCGAATCACTACCGATCCTCGAATCATCAATCATCAATTCTCCTTCAGCCTCGCCGGTTCAACAGGTCCAGGAACTCCTCCCGCACCGGCCTGTTGAAGAAGATCCCGCGGATGGCGGAGGTGACGGTCAGGGCTCCGGGCTTCTTGACGCCGCGCATCTCGACGCAGAGGTGCCTCGCCTCGACGACGACCATGACTCCCTGCGGCGACAGCTTCTCCGCCAGGAACCCCGCCACCTGCTCGGTCAGGCGCTCCTGCAGCTGCGGCCGGCGGGCGTAGAACTCGACGATCCGCGGCATCTTGGAGAGCCCGACGATCTTCTCCTTGGGAATGTAGGCGACGTGCGCGTGCCCGTGGAACGGGACGAAGTGATGGGAGCAGAGCGAGTAGAAGGGGATGTCCTTCTCGATGACCATCGCCGTGTAGCGTTCCTCGTTGGGGAAGAACTTGATGTCGGGCTCCGCGCCTTCCGCCAGACCGCCGAACATTTCCAGGTACATCTTCGCCACGCGCTCCGGCGTCTCGACGAGATTGGGGTCGGAGGCATCGAGGCCCAGCAGCTCGATCACCCGGCGCATGTGGCCGGCGATCGAGCGCACCTTTTCCGCGTCTTCGACCGAGGGAACGGTGATGACGGCGTCACTCATGCGGCGGCCCGGGTCCTCTCGACCAGCTTGACGATGTCGCGGGCGACCGGGATGTCGCTCGTGACGATCTCCTTGATCCTGCCATCCTTGCCGATGATGAAGGCCGTGCGGGCCGAGAAGCCGCGGTCCTCCAGGTAGACGCCGTACTTCTTCGAGACCTCCCCCTTGGGATGGAAGTCCGCGAGCAGGGGATAGGTGATCCCGTTGTGCGGGGCGAAGGCCTTGTGCGCCCAGAGGGAGTCGACCGAGATGCCGAGGACCTCGACATCATCCCCTCCTTTCGTCGGAAGGATCTCGGCGCAGAGCTTGGTCTCCTTCGAACAGGTCGGCGAGAAATCCAGGGGATAGAAGAGCAGCAGGACATTCTTCTTGCCCCGGAAGTCGGAGAGGGTGACCTTCTCTCCCACTGTCGAGGGGAGCGTGAAATCGGGGGCCATGTCGCCGGGCTTCAAATGAGTCATGGGGTCGCTCCTTCCAGCCATTTGCGGCGGCGCAAGTCGCCGGGCGGTGATTCTATCGTTTCCATCGGGTGATCTGCGATCGGGTGATCGGGTGATTGAGGGCTCGCGTCGATCGCCCGATGGCTCGATCAGCCGATCGCCCGATTCTTACGTGATGGTCTTGTGGAAGGCCCGCGTGCTCCCCGCGACGAGGACCGCGGCGATCACGAGGAGCGCCGCCACGCTCTGCCAGAGATCGCCGAAGCTTGCCCCCCGGATGATGACGCCGCGAGCGATCGCGATGAAGTGCGTGGCGGGGAGGACCTGGGAGACCACGCGCAGGGCGGCCGGGAGCGAGGAGAGAGGGAAGATGTATCCGGAGAGCATGATCGAGGGGAGGAGCAGCATCTGCGAGAGCTGGATCGCTTCCATTTGCGTGCGCGCGTGCGAGGAGACGAGCAGGCCCATCGAGAGCAGCGCGAAGAGGTAGATGGCCGAGAGACCGAGCAGCAGCGGGAGGCTCCCGTGGATCGGCACGCGGAAGACGACCGTCATGAGGAACAGGACGAAGAGCAGCTGCATGAAGGCCAGGGCGAGATAGGGGAGGAGCTTCCCGAGCACGACGGCGACAGGCGAGGCGGGCGTCACCATGAGCTGTTCGAGCGTCCCCCGCTCCCGCTCGCGGACGATCGCGAAGGCCGCGAGTAGGGTGCCCGAGAACGTCAGCAGGACCGCCACGAGGCCGGGGATCAGGAGGTTGGCGCTCCTCGAGTCGGGGTTGAAGAGCAAGAGCGGGTGCGTGCGGATGGGAAGGTCCTTCGCGCCGGCGCGCTCGGCCAGCTCCGTTGCCGACCGCGCGAAGGCGACTCCGTTGGCCGCGGCGAGGGCCGCGCTGGAGATTGTCGAGTCCGAGCCGTCGATCAGGACCAGGACGTCGGCCGGCTCGCCGTTCAGGCGCCGGCGGGCGTAGTCCGGCGGGATCTCGACTCCGGTCGAGGCGTGGCCCGCCACGATCGCCTCCTTCAGGGCCGCATCCGAGGGGGCGTAACCCACGATGTCGAAGTAGCTCGTGTTGACGAAATCGTTCAGGAGCTGGCGGCTCTCCTGGGTTCGGCTCTGATCGAAGACGACGGTGCGGACGTGCTTGACGTTGGTGTCGATCACGCCGAAGAGCACGAGCTGGATGGCGGGGACGAAAAGAGCGAACTGGAGCGTCCCGCGGTCCCGGATCATCTGCATCGCCTCTTTCTTCAAGACCGGCAGGAAGCCTCTCATCGCGTCGCCTCCGCCGCGGCCGGGATCTCGCCGCGCTGCTCGATCTGGAGCCTCGTCAGCCGGACGAAGACGTCCTCGAGCGAGGCCTCGATCGGCCGGATCGTGACTTTGGCGTGCGAGGCCTCCTCGAGGTCGCGCGCGATCCTGTCGTCGGCGACCTCGGCTTTCACCAGGAGGTGCAGGGCGTTGCCGAAGATCGTGACGTCCTCGACGTAGGGGAGGCTGCGCGCCTGGCTCATGACGGCGGCGGCGCCCTCCTCGCAGTCGGCTTCCACGCGCCGCGTCCCCGCCGGAGTGATCTCGGGAAGCTTCGTCAGGTCCGCCGGGTCTCCTTCGACGAGCATTCGTGAGAGGTAGAGGTAGGCCACGCGGCCGCAGCGCTCCGCCTCGTCCATGTAATGCGTGGAAACGAGCAGCGTCACTCCCTCGCCGGCGAGCGTGAAGAGAAGGTTCCAGAGCTCCCGGCGGGCGACGGGGTCGATTCCGGCCGTCGGCTCGTCGAGGAAGAGCACGCGCGGGCGGTGCATGAGCGAAGCGGCGAGGGCCAGGCGCTGCTTCCAGCCTCCGGAGAGCTGGGCCGCCAGCCGCTGCCGGTAGGGGCCGATCGATGTCAGCCCGATCGCCCACTCGCGGCGCTCCTTCAACTGCGCGTTCTTCAGGCCGTAGACGGACGCGAAAAAGTTCAGGTTCTCGAGAACGGTCAGGTCCTCATAGAGGGAAAACTTCTGCGGGACGTATCCGATCCGGCGGCGGACCTCTTCTCCCTCCTTCGCGACATCGAGGCCGTCGACGAAGGCCTGCCCCTCGGTCGGGACGAGGAGGCCGCAGAGGATGCGGATCAGCGTCGATTTTCCCGAGCCGTTGGGGCCGAGCAGGCCATAGATCTCGCCGCGCGGCACGTGGAGCGAGACCTTGTCGAGCGCGCGAACCGGCCCGAAGTCGCGGGAGACGCCCTCGACGATGATGCCGTAGTCGCGCTGCTGTTGTTCAGACATGATCGATAGTGCGAAGTTCTAGGTTCCAAGTTCTAAGTTCGCCAGTTCGATCCCTGTTCGGCTCATTGACCTAGCTCCATGTAACAGCTGAATCGATACCGGCCGGCGGGAATGAACTCCCTTTCGAATCCACCACGGCGTCGGCTGCGCCCTCCCTCGTCGGCACGCTCCGGCCCGGCCGCGCAGAAGAGTTCCGGGCCGTCGCTCGTCGCTCAGTCGCACGGGCAGCGTGGCGAAGGAGAGTCTGCCGTGTGCTCCTTCGCTCATGGCCTCCTCCGGGAGGTTCCGCCGCCGCCGTGGCTCCAGCGAGGCGATACGCCGGATTGGAGCCCCGGAGCCGGAGGCGTTCCCGTACGGGGTGATGGGTGACGAGCATGGAATGATGCGGCCGGCACCAAGCTGAGACTGCGAGGAGCCCTCAGCGAGCGCCGGTTCTTCCAGTAACGGCCTGCGCGAGCGTGCCCCGGCAGGGAACGCCGCAGGCTCCGGGGCGGGCCTTCCGCCACCACCGATTCGAATGTCACATACCACTAGAACCTCGCGTCTCGCACTTCGCGCTTGTCTCGCACCTCGCACTCTCTTACTCCACGAGCCTTACCGTGGCCGCCATGCCCGGCTTCAGCTCCGGCGACGGATCGATGGCCACCTTCACGCCGAAGACCTGGTCCATGCGCTGATCGAGCGTCTGCACGTTGCGAGGCGTGTACTCCGACTGGGTCCGGATCTCGACGACCTTCCCCGGAAACTCCTTCTTCGGAAACGTGTCCACCGTCAGGGCGGCTCTCTGGCCCACGCGCACACGCCCGAGCTGCGGTTCGGGGACGTAGACGCGCACCCAGAGCTGTGAGGGCTCGAGCATCTTGGCGACGGGCTGGTTGGGAGGAACGAGGTCCCCCGGGCGCAGGTCCATCGACTCGATGACCCCCGCGGCCGGCGCCGTGACGACGGACTCCGCCCTCTGGCGCTCGAGATAACCCAACTGCCTCTCTTCGGCCTCCAGCGTCGCCCGCGCCGCGGCGATGTCCTCGGGGCGGTTTCCCCTCTCCAGCTCCTTGAGCGCCTCGAGGGACGTCTTCGCCTGCGTGGCGGCGGCATCGTAATTCTGCTGGGGCGTGACTCCTTTCTCGAGGAGGACCTTCTGGCGGAGCCTCTCCTTCTCGGCATTCTGCGCCTGCGCCCGGGCGCTCGCGATCTCCTCGACGCGGGGGCCCCGCAGAGCCTTGACGAGGTTGGCCCGCGCCTGTTCGACCTTGGCCTTCTGCTGCTGGATCTGCAGATCGACGAGGTCGGTCTCGAACTGGACGATCGGCTGGCCGGCGGAGACCCGCGAGCCCTCCTCGACGAGGATCTTCGCGACGCGGCCTCCCAGAAGCGAGCCCACCTCGACGTCGCGCGCCTCGATCGCTCCCGAGAGAAGGAGCGGCTTCTCCTTCTTCCGCACCCCGAGCCACCAGCCGAGCGCGCCGGCGGCGGCCAGGACCAGGAGGACGAGGAGGATCGTCCTTCTGCGTTTCATGTCTCGTGTCTCCCGCGGGTTTCGGTTCTCCCGCGTATCGCTCCGCGCCTCCAGATGTCGATCACCGTGTCCAGGTATCCCTCGAGCGGGATCGGCGGCTCGATTCGCAGGACGCGGTGCAGGAAGACGTAGGACTGCAGCGACCCCAGGAACGCGAGCGCGGCCGCCCGGGCGCTGCGGACCGAGACCGAGCCGGCCTCGCGCGCACGGCGAAGGTAGGCCTCAAGAGCGCGAATCGCCCGGGCCGGAGGGGCGGTCTTCTTGCGGGGGTCGAAGGGGAGCCGGATCGTCCGGGCTTCCTCCTCGTTGCGGGCTCGCAGGAAGCGGGCGATGTTCTCCCCCATCTTCAACTCGATGAACGGGATGAACTCGCGGGCGAGCTTCCGGAGGACGCGCGCCGGGTCCTCGCCGACAGAGACCGACGCCAGGAAATCGGTCGGGAGGGCCTCGCCGGCCGGCTCCGACTCCATCGCCAGGGCGAAGAGCGCTTCCTTGGAGGGGGCGTGGCGCAGCAGCGCCGCGGGGGAGACGCCCAGGCGCGCGCCGATGTCCGCGAGCGTCGTCCCATCGAAGCCCCGTTCGGCAAACGCCCGCCGCGCCTGCGCCAGGACCTGCTCCCGCGTGACCCTCTCCGGCCTCCCCATGGACTAAATAAATATACATTTATTTATTAAAAGTCAAGGGGCCGCCCAATCCTGGAATCCTCAATCGTCAATCCGGCAATGGCTCCCCGCGCCTCCGGACGAGCCAGGCTTCCAACTCTTCGGCGCTCTTCGCGTTCAGCGCGGTTTCCCGGGTGACCCAGCCCTTGCGGGCGATGCCGACGCCCAGAGACACCAGGCCGATCTCGGCGACGGAGTGGGCGTCCGGGTCGATTGAGAGGAGGATGCCGGCGCGGACGGCCTGGCGGCAGAGGCGCCAGTCGAGGTCGAGCCTCTCCGGGTTGCAGTTGATCTCCATGGCGCAGCCGGATTCTGCGGCGGCCACGAGCACGGCATCCCAGTCGGCCTCGAGCGGGTCGCGGGAGAGCAACAGCCGCCCGCTCGCGTGGCCCAGGATCGAGACGAAGGGATTGCGCACCGCCCGGATGAGCCGGCGGGTCTGGTCCTCTCTTGGAAGGCCGAACCTCGAATGGACCGAGGCCACGACGAGGTCGAAGCCCCTCAGGAACTCGTCGCCGTAGTCGATCGACCCGTCGGGCAGGATGTCGGCCTCGGTGCCGTGGAAGATGCGCAGGCCCGGGAAACGCGGACGGATCGCCCGGATCTCTTCGCGCTGGGACAGCACCCTCGCCTCGTCGAGGCCCCCGGCATAGGCCGCGCTCTTGCTGTGGTCGGTGATCGCCGCGTAGGAGTATCCGGCGTCCCGGGCGGCGGCGAGCATGGCCTCCAGGCTGTCGCGCCCATCCGACTCCGTCGTGTGCAGGTGAATCACGCCGCGCAGGTCGCGTTCTTCCACCAGGCGAGGAAGCTTGCCGCGCTCGGCCGCCTCGATCTCGCCCCACCCCTCGCGCAGCTCCGGCTCTATGTAGGAGAGGCCGAGCGCTCCGTAGATCTCCGCCTCGCTGGCGCCCGCCACCGGCCCGCCCTGTCCAAAGAGGCCATACTCGTTCAGCTTCAGGTCGAGCTGCTTCGCCCGGCCGCGCAGCAGCGTGTTGTGCTCTTCAGATCCGGTGAAGTAGAGGAGCGCCGCCGGAAACTCGGCCTCCGACACGACGCGAAGGTCGGCGGCGAACCGGTCGGCGAACCGGACGGAGGTCTTCGTCGGGCCCTCGGCGAGGACCTCCGCCGCGTCCGGAAGGTTCCGGAAGGCCTCGGAGAGGCGCGCGGGCTGCGGCGAGGCGGCCACGATGTCGAGATCGCGGACGATCTCCTTCTTGCGGCGCAGGCTTCCCGCGATCTCCAGGGACGACGCGAGAGCGGTCGCGGCGAGCGCCTCGCGGATTTCCTCGGCGCGCCGGCGGGCCTTCGGATAGCGGTGGAGCCCGGCGCCCGCGCGGGCGAGCGCGATCCCTTTCAGGATCTTTTCCGCGCCGGCCGCGGAGAACCCCTTGACGCCGGCGAGCCTGCCCTCCTGGCAGGCTCTCTCCAGCGCCTCCAGCGAATCGACGCCGAGGGTCTCGTGGAGAAGCCGGAGCTTGCGGGCCCCCAGTCCCGGGATCCTCAAACACTCGCGCAGCCCGGGGGGAAACCGCGCGCGCAGTTCGTCGTAGTAGGGAAGCGATCCGGTCGTGACGAGCTTCTCGATGTTCGCGAAGAGGCCCTGCCCGATCCCCGGCACCTCGAGCAGCCGGCGGCTCGCGATCGCGGCCTCGAGGTCTCCGGAAAAGGTCTGGATGGCCCGCGCGCCCGCCTCGTAAGCGCGAATCTTGAAGGGATTCTCGCCGGCCATCTCCAGCATCGCGGCAATCTCTTCGAGCACCCGGGCCACGGCCTGCCGGTCCATGGGAAGGATTGTAGGTGTCAGGTTAGAAGGTGTCAGGGGAGATGCAGGTTTCAGGTGTCAGGTTTCAGGTGTCCGGGGCCGGGGCTTGGCTCTCGTCCCTGCTACCTGATACCTGACACCTGGCACCTGCCTTTGACCTGGCACCTGTTCCCTGACACCTTTTCCCTTAAGATCCCACCGTGCGCGTAGACTTCCACTCTCACTCCTCGGTGTCGGACGGGCTCGATTCGCCGGCGGAGCTGGTTCGCAAGATGAGGGACGCCGGCCTCGAGGCCTTCGCGTTGACTGACCACGACACCTTGCAGGGCCTGCCGGAGGCGCGCGCGGAAGCGGAGAGATTCGGGCTGGATCTCATCCCGGGCGCCGAAGTTTCGGCGGAGTTCCAGGGGCAGGACGACGTCCACATCCTCGCCCTCTTCGTGGACGAGCGCGACGGCCGCTTCAACGCGCGCCTGGCCGAGCGGCAGGAGAACCGGCGCCGGCGAGGCGAGCTGATGGCGGAGAAGCTCGTCGAAGCCGGCTATCCGATCGACCTGGAGGCGATCCGCCAGGACGTCGGCGACGGCGTCTGGGGAAGGCCCCATCTGGCGCGCGCTCTCGTGCGCGCCGGACATGCCCCCTCGCACGACGAGGCCTTCAAGCGTTTTCTCGGCCGCGAACATCCCTGGTACGTCCCCTCGACGAAGTGGGCCGCGCTCGAGGTACTGGAAGCCATCCGGGAAGCGGGAGGGGTCTCCTCGCTCGCGCACGCCGTCTGGTACAGGGACTCGGAGCGCCTCATCCGAGCCCTGGCCGGTGGCGGACTGGACGCTCTCGAGGTCTTCCACCCGGACCACGGGCCCGAAGAGGAGGCCCGGTTCGGGAGCCTCGCCCACGAGCTCGGTCTGCTCGTGACGGCCGGCAGCGACTTCCACGGCGTCCCGGAGGGGCGAAAACATCCGGGCGGGGTGGTCGGCACGGCCGAGATGCTCGGGCTCCTGCGCGCGCGCGCGCGCCGGCGATGACCGGCTGGCGGGAGAAGACGGCCGCGCCGCCGCGGCCCTTCTGGGTGCTGCTCCTCCAGCGCGACGCCGAAGAGGTGCTCTACGAGGCCGCCGCCATGACCGCGGCCGCGGTCTCCCTCGGCATCGACGTGACGCTCATCTGGTTCGACGCGGCCCTGGAGGCCCTCGTGTCGGGGCGTTTGTCGGAGGAGCAGGGGGAATCCGGCGGCGCCGGCCGCCTGCTGCGCGAAGCGCGCGAGACGGGAAGCGTGCGGTTTCTTGCGTGCTCCGCCTCGATGGTCAACCGGAGGCTCGACCGGCAGACACTCGCCGCGAGCGTGGACGAGCTCGTGGGCTGGCCCACCGCCATCTCCCTCATCCGCTCGGCCGAACGCTCCTTCGTCTGGTGACTTCCGGCGCGGGCGGTCGCTACGCGACCGGCGCCGAGAGTTTCTGCTACGAGAGCTAAGACCGCGCGCCGCGAACGAAGTGGGACAGACTCGCGTCGTCAACGCTCCGCTGTTTTCGGATCGAGGCTCGGACGTTGTTTGTCTCCTTCCACAGCCGAGACTGGTAGTGCTGTGGAAAGGAGGTCAAAAATATTTTTTCCGCTCGTTGCGTCATGGCGAACCGGATGTGGAAAAGTTGCGGATTCTCCTGCGGTCCGTTGACTGGCAAATGTCCTGGATAAAGCATCGGTCAATCCAATGTTCTGATGCTCGAAGAAGCCGTCGCCGATAAAGGCTTGCCTCAAAATGCCGAGGCGGAGCGCGCCGTCCTGGGCTCGGTGCTGCTCGATCCGGCCGCGATCTCTCGCGTCGTGCCGATCCTGCCGTCGGAGGAGGGCTTCTACAGCGACAAGCACCAGCGGATCTACCGGGGGATGCTCAATCTGTTCCTGCGTTCCGCCGAGATCGATCTGCTGACGCTCAACGAAGAGCTAAACGCCGGCGGCGCGGAAGCGGCGGACGCCGCCTACCTCTCGTGGCTGCTCGACGGGGTGCCGGATATCGGCAACGTCGAGCACTACGCGCGGATCGTCAAGGAAAAAGCGACCTTGCGCCGGTTGATCCGCGCCGGTCAGCGGATCGTGCGCGACGGTCTCACCCAGGAGAAGACGGCCGAGGACCTCTTGAACGACGTCACCGGCGAGATCTTCGAGATCGCCGACGACTCCGTGCGGGAGGCCTTCACGCCGATCGGCAAGATCGTCCGGCACAACCTCGAGGTGATCGAGGACGCCCGCGCCCGGCAGGGGATGCTCTCGGGTCTGGCGACGGGGTTCACGGAGCTCGACCGCCTGACCTCGGGGCTCCAGATGTCCGACCTCATCATCCTGGCCGCGCGCCCCTCGGTCGGCAAGACCTCGCTCGCCCTGAACATCGGACAGTACGCCGCGCTGCACGAGAGGAAATCCGTGGGCTTCTTCTCGCTCGAGATGTCCACGGAGCAGCTCGGGTTCCGCGTCCTCTGCTCGGAGGCGGACGTGGACGCCAAGAAGGTGCGCGACGGGTACGCCTCGAAGGAGGCGATCGGGCGGCTCGTGCTCGCTCAGACGACGATCACCGGCGCGAACTTCTTCGTCGACGACAGCGCGGGATTGACCGTCCCGATGATGCGCGCCAAGGCGCAACGCCTCAAACGCGAGAAGGGCCTGGACCTGATCATCGTGGACTATCTGCAGCTGATGGCCGGACACGGGCGGTTCGACAACCGCACGCAGGAGGTCTCACAGATCTCGCGCGGCCTGAAACTGCTCGCCAAGGAATTGAAGGTGCCGGTCGTGGCGCTCTCCCAGCTTTCCCGGCAGCCGGAACAGCGCAAGGGGGACCAGCGCAAGCCCCAGCTGTCCGACCTTCGCGACTCCGGTTCCCTCGAACAGGACGCCGACGTCGTCATCATGCTCTACCGCGAGGAGATCTACGACCGCAACACGGATCGCAAGGGGATCGCCGACGTGATCATCGCCAAGCAGCGCAACGGACCGATCGGCGACTTCGAGCTCGTCTTCCTGCCCGACCACATGACCTTCCGCAACTACACGCCTGAGGCTCGCGAGCCGGGCGGCTCGGACCAGCAACCGTTCTAGCTGTCGGCGCGGGCGGTCGCTGCGCGACCGGCGCCGAGAGTTTCGGATACGAGAGTTGAGACTACGCGCGCCGCGAACGAAGTGGGGCAGTGCCGCTTGAGACCTGCTAGCCTTGGGCGCTTGAATTCCGAACTGCAGGCTTCCGAATCGTGGCCTCCCTCGAGGCGTTCGCGGGCGTTGATCTCCCTGGAATCCATCGCCCGTAACTACCGTCTGCTCGAAGGCAGGGTCCCGCAGGGCGTCGCCTTGATCCCGGTCTTGAAGGCCGACGCGTACGGGCACGGCGCCGCCGCGGTGGCGCGGCATCTGGAAGGGCAGGGCGCGCGCCGGTTCGCGTTGGCCGACGCGCAGGAGGGGATGGAGCTGAGGCGCGCCGGGGTCCGCGGCGAGATCCTTCTCCTGAATTTCTGCGAGGTCGCCGACCTGCCGATCTGCCGCGGCTACGGGCTGACGCCGGCGCTCTACGACATGGCGCAGGCCCGAGAGTTCGCCGAGGCCGCCGGCCGGGGCGGCACGAGGCTTTCCGTGCATCTCAAGCTCGATACCGGCCTGGGGCGCCTGGGGTTCCTGCCCGAGCAGCTGCCGGACCTCGTCTCCCTTCTGCGTTCGGCCCCGGGCCTTGCCGTCGCCGGGGTCTTCTCGCACCTCGCATCGGCCGAGAAGCGTTCGCCCGCGGCGACCGCCTCCCAGATTCGCCTCTTCCGCCAGCTCGTGGCGGCGCTGGCGGAGGCGGGCGTTCCGACCGGGCTCGTCCACCTGGCCAATTCCGCCGGGGTCCTCGCGCATCCGGAGTCCGCCTTCGACGCCGTTCGTCCGGGAATCGCTCTCTACGGCGTGCCCCCGTGGGATTCCGAGGACGCGGAGGGGCTCGAGCCGGCCATGACTCTCACGACGCGCGTCCTTTCCGTCAAAGAGGTCTCCGCCGGCACGCCGCTCGGCTACGGCGGCTCCTTCGTCACTCGCCGGCCGTCCACGATCGCGGTCCTTCCGATCGGCTATCATGACGGCCTTCGAAGATCGTTTTCCTCTAGGGTTTCCGTGTTGTTGCGAGAGGTGGAGGCGCCGATCGTCGGTGCGGTGAGCATGGACCTGACGCTCGTGGATGCGACCGAATGCGGCGCGGTGCCCGGGGACCCGGTCGTGTGCCTGGGCTCGGTGGGCCCGCGCCGCGTGACGGCCTGGGACCTGGCGCGCGCGGCCGGCACGATTCCCTACGAGATCCTCTGTGGGATCGGCTCGCGCGTTGCGAGAACATGCACCCCGTAACGAAGTTTCTCGAAGGCCTGGGTCATTTCGTCCTGCGGGTCCTCGAGGAGATCGGGCATTTCTTTTCCATGCTCGGCCGGGTCGCGACGTGGGCCGTGCGGCCCCCCTACGATGTCCCGGAGCTGCTCCGGCAGATGGTCCGCGTGGGATACGACTCGATCCCCGTGGTCTTCCTCACGACGCTCTTCACCGGCATGGTGCTCGCGCTCCAGACCTTTAACGGCTTCGCGCGCTTTCACGCCCAGAACCTCGTCGGCAGCGTCGTCGCGCTTTCGCTGACGCGCGAGCTCTCCCCGGTCCTGACCGCATTGATGGTGACGGGCCGCGTGGGCAGCGCGATGGCGGCGGAGCTCGGCACGATGCGGGTCACCGAGCAGATCGACGCCCTGACCGCCCTGGCGACCGAACCGGTCCAGTACCTGATGGTGCCGCGCGTCGGGGCCTCGATCGCGATGCTGCCGCTGCTGGTGATCCTGGGAGACGCGGTGGGGATTTACGGCGGGTATTTCGTGGCCGTACAGCTCCTCGGAGCGAACCCCGTCGCCTATCTGGACAACTCCTTCCAGTACCTGCACGTCAAGGACGACATCGTCTCGGGCGTCATCAAAGCCGCCGTCTTCGGTCTGATCTTCTCGCTGATCGCGTGCGTGCGCGGGTACTACACGACCGGAGGGGCTGAGGGCGTGGGCCGCTCGACGACGAGCGCCGTCGTCTCCGGGAGCCTCTCGGTGCTCGTGTCGGACTTCTTCCTGACCAAGCTCCTGTACTGACCGATGGAAGCCAGGTTGTCGCCGACTCCCTCTCCGGACACGACCCAGCCCAAGCTGCGCGTCGAGGACCTGCGGAAATCCTTCGGCGGCAAGGTCGTCCTGGACGGTATTTCCTTCGCGGTCGCGCCGGGGGAATCCCTCGTGGTCGTGGGACCGTCCGGGACCGGCAAGAGCGTCCTCTTGAAGCACTTGATTGGCCTCCTGAAGCCCGACTCCGGAAAGGTCTTCGTCGTCGGAAAGGACCTGTGGGCGCTCTCCCACGTCGAGCGCAACGGGGTCCGCAAGAAGTTCGGCATGTCCTTTCAGGAAGGCGCGCTCTTCGACTCGATGTCGGTCTTCGACAACATCGCCTTTCCGCTGCGCCGCTCGGGGCGGCCGCCGGGAGAGGTTCGCGAGCGCGTGCGGGAATGCCTGGAAATCGTCCATCTGCCCAACGTCGAGGAGAAGCGCACCTCCGAGCTGTCCGGCGGCATGCGGCGCCGGGTCGGTTTCGCCCGGGCGATCGCGCACGAGCCCGAGATCCTCCTGTTCGACGAGCCCAACACCGGCCTCGACCCCATCATGACCGACATCATCGATGAGGTCATCCTGGAGATGCGCGAGAAGATGAAGCCCACGATCGTGACGATCACGCACCATATGGAGAGCGCGCGGAAGATCGGCGACCGGGTCGCTCTGCTCTTCGGCGGAAAGATCCTGTACGACGCTCCGCCGGAGCAGTTCCTTCGGGCCGAGGAACCCGCCGTGCGGCAGTTCGTCGAGGGGACCGCGAAGGGTCCCCTGACGCGAGAGTCCGAAGTCCTGGTCCGTTGAATTCATGGGGAGGGGCGCATGAGCACGGCGGCAAAGGTCGGAGGGTTTTTCCTGGTGGTCCTGATCCTCGCGGGGATCCTGATCTGGCGGATCGAGGATCTGCGGCTGGGGCGCGGGCCGGCCAAGAGGATCTCGGTCGACTTCAAAGACGTCGCGGGCCTGGACGCCAAGTCCACCGTGCGCCTGGCCGGGGTGCGCGTGGGGAAGGTGGCGCGGATCCGGCTGGCCCCGGACGGACACGCGATCGTGGACATGGACCTCGACCGGGACGTCGAGCTGCGCCAGGGAGCCTCGGCCTCCGTCGCGAACCTGGGCCTGCTCGGCGAGAAGTACGTCGAGCTCGTGCCGGGACCGGTCGGGGCGCCGGAATTGCCGGAAGGGACAACCCTCAAGGGCGACGTCCCCGTCAGCTTCGACCAGATCACCAGGCTCGCCCGGGACATCGAACTGGACATCAAGGACATCACGAAAAACCTGAACCAGGCGATCGGGGGGCCGGAGGGGGAGAAGAAACTCGACACGATCGTCGAGAACGTGCGCGTCATCACCGAGGACCTCCGAACGATGGTCGCCTCCAACCGCGGCAACGTGGACGCGACGATCGGGAACCTGCGCGATTTCACCGAGGGAATGACGCAGCTGGTGGACCGCCTGGACAAACTCGTTCAGGCCAACCAGAACAACGTCACGCAGGGGATCGCGAACATCAAGGAGGTCTCGCAGAAACTCGTGACGACGGCCGATAACTTGAGCGACATCACAACCCGGATCCGCGAAGGCAAGGGGACGGTCGGCAAGCTCGTCGAGAGCGAGGAGACGCACAAGAACCTGAACGACGCTCTCGTCGCCGTCAAGGAAGGGGTGGGGACGCTCAACAAGACCTTCGGGCGGGTGCAGAAGACGAAGTTCGACCTGGGCGTTCGCTCGGAGCTTCTGACGCGCTTCAACAAGGGGAAGGGTTACATGACGCTGGACATCGAGCCTCCGGACTCGCCCCGCTTCTACCGGGTCGAGCTGATGAGCGAGCCGTTCGGCCGGAGGGTCCAGGACACGACGACCTACACCGTGACGTTCCCGGACGGCCACACGGAGGCCTTCCTGGTCGACAAGCAGGACTACAAGTACGACTTCGCGTTCTCGGCGCTCTTCGGGTGGCGCTGGAAGGACCTCGCCCTGCGGGCGGGCGTCATCGAATCGACCGGCGGGGCGGGGCTCGACTACAAGCTCCTCAAAGATCGTCTCCGCTTCTCCGCCGACATCTGGGACTTCAATCATCCCAACTTTTCCGCCCACGCCAAGATCGCGGGCCGGTACTACTTTTCTCCCTCCGTGTTCGTGACCGGAGGCTGGGACGATCTCCTGAACCGCTCGCGGGGCGCCGACTCCATCTTCTTCGGCGCCGGCGTGCGCTGGACCGACGACGACATCAAGTACCTGCTCGCTGGCTCCCCGATCCGCCCGTGAGGAGCCGGGAGACGGAAGACGGGAGAGGCGCGACGAAAGAGCCAGATTCGGTGTCCCGTACGTCTGCCATCTTCCGTCTACCGTCTTCCGGCCCCGTCTGCCATGGTTAGAGTGACGACGGTCTTCGCCTGCCAGTCCTGCGGGGCGTCCTCGCCCAAGTGGCTCGGACGCTGCCCGGAGTGCGGTGAATGGAACAGCTACGTGGAGGAAGCCCACGGGGAGAGGGCCGCCTCGTCGCAGGAGACGCCCCCGCTTCCGATCACCGCTCTCCCCGGCGGCGAGGAGGCCCGGGTCGCGACCGGGCTGCCCGGGCTCGACAGGGTGCTCGGCGGGGGCCTCGTGCCGGGCTCGGTCGTGCTGATCGGCGGGGAGCCGGGGGTCGGCAAGTCCACGTTCCTCCTGCAGGTCGCCCGCGCCGTCGCGGCGCGGGTCGGCGAAGTCCTCTATGCGACGGCCGAGGAGTCGGCCGCGCAGGTCCGGATGCGCGGCGCGCGGCTCGGAGTCGCCGAGGAGGATCTGCTGCTCGTCGCGGAGACCGACGTCGAGAGGATTGTCTCCGGCACCGTCCGGCGGCGGCCGGCCCTTCTCATAGTCGATTCGATCCAGGCCGTCCAGGAGCCCGCCCTCTCTTCGGCCGCCGGCACCGTCTCCCAGGTGCGCGAGTGCGCCTCCGTTCTGCTTCGCTGCGCCAAGACCCATGGGGTTCCGGTGATCCTGATCGGCCACGTCACGAAGGACGGAAGCCTCGCCGGCCCCAAATCCCTCGAGCACCTGGTGGATACCGTGATCACGCTGGAAGGAGAGCGGACGTCTATGCGCCGCGTCCTGCGCGCGACGAAGAACCGATTCGGGCCGGTGGACGAGCTCGCCCTCTATGACATGACCGGGGAAGGCCTGGCAGAGCTCGCCAACCCCTCGGCGGCGCTCCTCTCCGGACGGCGCCAGGGGCTTCCCGGAAGCGCCGTGACGGCCACGCGCGAGGGCTCCCGCTGCCTGCTGGTGGAGATCCAGGCCCTGGTCGGACCCTCGGCGGCCGGCTCGCCCCGGCGCGTGGCGATCGGAGTCGATGCCGGGCGGCTCGCGCTTCTGCTCGCCGTGCTCGAGGGCGCGGGACTCCCGCTCTCCTCGCGCGAGGTCTTCGTGTCCTGCGCCGGCGGCCTCGAGACCGCCGAGCCGGCTGCGGACCTCGCGGTCGTTGCGGCCCTGGTTTCATCGGCCCGGCGCCGGGCCATACCGGGCGACTCCGTTTGTTTCGGCGAGATCGGGCTTCTGGGCGAAGTCCGGCGGGTGCCGGCGGCGGGTTCGCGGTTCAAGGAGGTGGCGGCGATGGGCTTTCGGACCCTCTACGTTCCCTCCGGCGATGCGGGTGAGGCCGCGAAATTCCCGGACCTCTCCGTCCGTCCGGTCGAGCGCGTGGCGGATTTCCTCGAGTTCATCGGCTGACGAAGAGCAGTCGCCCGGCCGCGGCGAATCCTCGCTACCAGGCAGGCTCAAACAGAAACGCGCCCGGCCTGTCGCGGACCGGGCGCAAAGGGGGAGGCGCTTGCGCCGGGCTCTACCGCACCTTGCGGGCAAGAAGCAGACCGGTCGTCAGGAGAGCGGCGCCGGCCAGCGCGAGCGCGGCATACGGAGAAGCCGTCTTCGGAAGGGCCTTTTCCTCGGCGATCGGAGGCGGTTCCGCCGCGACAGGCGCCGGAGGGGGCGGAGCGGGCGCTACCGCCACCGGTTCCGGCTTCGCCGGCTCGATGGCCTTCTCGGCGACCACGGGCACGGTTTGGACCTCGATCTCCTTGCGGTCGATCACCTCGCCGCTGACGTTCAAGGCGACCACGACGATCTTGTGACTGCCGGGGGAGACTCCCGAAATGGTGGCCACGTTGGATTCGGTGCCCTTCAGGGTCGTCTTGAGCACGTTGTCCACGTAGACGTCAAAACGGGGCTGCGGGTAGTTGGGCTCGCCGAAGCGCGTGCCCTGTCCAACCGCGAAATTCTCCGTGTTGTAGCCCACCGCTACACGGATCGTGTCCCCCGTGATCATGGCGCCCTCGACGGGCTCGACAACCTTCATCCCGAGCGTGTTCTTGGTCGGCCCTCCCGTATTCTGGTCGGCGCGCTGGCCAAGGGCCACGCCGGTCGCCAGTAAGGAGGCCGCGATGACAATTCCCAGAGATTTTCTCCTCATAACTCCTCCCTTTCGACGGATCCAGTATGCACGCCGCGGCCCCGTCGGCCATGACCCGAATGCATCAATTCAGCCGGGAGAATCGCTCAAGAGGCGCAGAGCGTGCGAGATGTGGACGCGCGAGAGGACGCTCAGTCCCGTCCTTTCAGCACGACGGCGAGGCGCATCGGAGCCGGGCCGGGAAAATCGGGCGGGAAGGGCGCGATGAGCGTCACGCGGCCGCCTGAAGCCTCATCGAGGCGCAGATGCCGCGCTTCCTCGATCCGCCGTTCGACGACCCGGTAGCGCCGCGGCCCGCGAGCGCTCGTCAGACGCACGTGGTCGCCCAGCCGCAGTCCGGCGATCTCCGAGGCCGTGCGGCCGCGTGCGAAGGCGATCAGAGACGGGCGCGCGGCCTTCTCCTCCCCCGGAAGGGCCGTGCCGGGCACGTGGCCCGCTCCCTTCGCGAGCGTCCCCGCCTCGAGTCCTTCGAGGACGGCGGAATCGAGCGCGAGACGGGAGACCGTCAGACGGGCGACGAGTTCGCCCCGAGGTGGAGGCGGAGTGGAAGGCGGCGAGGAGAAGGACAGTGTGCGGGGTCTCGACATGCCGGAATAGATCTCGCGCGCCAGCGGCGTGGTGAAGAGAATTCCGCACCCGAGGCCGACGGATGCCAGGGCAGGGATGATCCTGTGACTGAACATCCTGCTGTTGGAGTTCTTGTGTAGGGCAATCCCGCGCCCGGCCCCGCTCAGGAGCGGGACGCCGGGCGCAGGAGTTCTAGTTCGGCCTCAGCGGGCCTCGCGGCCGAGAAGCAAGCCGCCGGCGACCAGGGCCAGACCCAGCAGAGCGAGCCGCGGAAAGATCGTCGCGGTCGTGGGAAGGGTCGTCTCGGTCGGTGCCGGCGGGGCCGGCTGGTAAGAGGGCGCCGGCGCGGGGGCCGGTGGAGCGGGCGCCGGAGCCGTTTCGACGGTCTTGTTCTTTTCGGCCATGACCGTCGTCGCGGCCGTCGTCGTGATGCCGACTTCCTTGCGGTCGATCACCTCGCCGCTGACGTTCAACGCGACGACTGCGATCTTATGATTCCCCGGTGGAACGTTTTCGATCGTCGCCGTGTTGGATTCGGTTCCCTTCAGCGTGGCCTTGAGCGAGTTGTCCAGGTACACGTCGAAGCGAGGCTGCGGGAAGTTGGCTTCTCCGAACCTCGTGCCCTGTCCCGCCGCGAAGATCTGGTGGTTGTAGTCCACGGTGACCCGGACGGTATCGCCCGTGATGGTGGTCCCTTCCGCAGGCTCCATGAGTTTGAGCATCAAGGTGTTCTTCGTGGGGCCGCCGGTGTTCTGGTCTGCGTTCTGGGCGAAGAGTGCCGTGGCGACTGCCAAAGCGGCGATTGTGACGATGAGACCTGAGATTCTCCTGCGCATAATCTCTCCTTCCTTAGGGGGTTGCTCTCGACAAAGTCCCACGGCATGGAGCTAAGCAAATTGCAGGCCAACCCGGCTCTCGGAAAGGCCGGTTTGCGCCGTGAGTAAGGACGGAAGGATCAGCCCAGGTAGGCCGGGACCGAATCGGTGAGCGCCTTGTAGGCGTCCAGGTACTTCTCGCGGGTGATGCGGACGACCCCCTCCGGAAGCTTCGGCGCCGGAGGACGCCTGTCCCATCCGGTCGAGTCGAGCCAGTCCCGGACGAACTGCTTGTCCAGTGAATGCGGACTGTGGCCGGGTTTGTAGGAGGCGACGTCCCAGTAGCGCGAGGAGTCGGGCGTAAAGGCTTCGTCGATCCAGATGAGGCGGCCGTCCGCCCAGCCGAACTCGAGCTTCGTATCGGCCAGGATGAGCCCCCGGGAAGCGGCGTACTCGGCGGCGCGGCTGTAGAGCGAGAGCGTCCGGTCGCGCAGGAGCTCGGCCTCCTCGGTCCCGATCTCGTTGACCATGTGCTCGAAGGAGACGTTTTCGTCGTGCCCGCGTTCGCTCTTGGTCGCCGGCGTGAAGATCGGCTGGGAGAGGCGGTCCGCCTCGACCAGGCCCGCCGGAAGGCGAATGCCGCACACCGACTTCGTCTTCCTGTACTCCGCCCATCCGGAGCCCGCGAGGTAGCCGCGCGCGACGCATTCGAAGGGAACCACCTCGGCCTTCCTCACGATCACCGAGCGACCGGCGAGCATGGCGCGGTCCGCCTGGAGAGTCTCGGGGAAACGCTCGACCTCGGTCTCGATCAGATGGTTCTCGACGTCGGCGAATTTCCGGAACCAGAAATTCGAGAGCTGCGTCAGGATTTTGCCCTTGTCCGGGATGCCGGGGGAGAGGACGCAGTCGAAGGCCGAAATGCGGTCGCTCGCGACGAGCAGGAGCGTCTCGCCGAGATCGTAGAGCTCGCGGACCTTGCCGCGCCGTGACAGGCGCACCCCGGAGAGGTGGGTTTCCATGACCGCGGCCATCGGGACACGGACATTAGCACGGCCCTCTGCTATTGTTCCCGCCCTATGCGTGTGGACGTCCGGGATTCTGCCCCCCGCCCTGCACGCGGCCTCTGCATCGCATTCCTGCACGAGGCCCCCGATCCATCCGCGGGGGCGCCGGCTTCGGTCCGGAAGGCCGTGAAGGAAGCGTGCCGGGCGTCCGGCTTCCGGGGGCAGGAGAAGGAGGTCGCCGGGGCCCTGACGGCCCGCGGAGGCTGGGTGCTCGTCGGGCTGGGGCCGGTTTCCGCGCCTCTCGGTAAGCTGCGCCGGGCGCTCCAGCGAGCTCTGCGCGACGCGCTCCGCCGGCCCGGCCGGCAGATGCTCCTCGCGTTCGGAGAAGGTATCAGCGCGCTTCGGATGCGCGCTCTCCTGCGGCACGTCGCGCAAGGGGACTATCGATTCCGCCGCTACAAGTCGGAGGAGAAGCCCCGCGGGGCCGCGCGCGAAGGCCGGGCGGTGGTGCTTCCGCCCCCGTCGGTTCCCGCCGCTGCGCTCGAGGACGCGGCGCGCGAGGCCGCGGTCCTTTCCGCCGCGGTCGCCTGGGCGCGCGACCTCGGAAACACCCCGGGAAATGACCTGGGACCGGCGGAGTTCGCCCGGCAGGCGCGGGCGATGGCGCGGCGCGAGGGGCTTCGCTTGAGGGTCCTCCGCAAGAGAGAGATCGCCCGGGAACGCATGGAAGGGCTGCTCGCCGTCAACTCGGGCAGCGTCCGCCCCCCGGTCTTCCTGATCGGCGAGTATCGTCCGGCGCGCGCCCGGGGGACCGCGGTCCTCGTGGGGAAGGGGATCACCTTCGATTCGGGCGGCATCTCGATCAAGCCCGCTCCCTCGATGGGGGAGATGAAGTACGACATGATGGGCGCGGCGACCGCCCTGGCCTGTCTCCAGGCGGCCAAACGGCTGAGGCTGCCCGTGCGCGTTGTCGCCTTGACCCCCGTCACCGAGAACCTGCCGAGCGGCTCCGCCTGCCGACCGGGCGACATCCTGCGGATGAGAAACGGCAAGACCGTCGAGGTGGACAACACCGACGCCGAGGGTCGGCTCATCCTCGCCGACGCGCTCTCCTACGCCGGGAAATTCCGGCCGGACGTCTTGATCGACTACGCCACGCTGACCGGCGCGGTCTTGATCGCGCTCGGCCACGAGTGCGCGGGGCTCATGACGCCCGACGACGCCTTCGCCCGGGACCTGCTCGAGGCGGGCGAGGCGACGAGCGAGCGGCTCTGGCGGCTGCCGGTCTGGCCGGACTACCGGGAAAACCTGAGGTCCGAGTGGGCCGACATGAAGAACACGGCGGGGCGCGCGGCGGGGACCGTCAACGCGGCGGTCTTCCTGAAGGAATTCGTGCCGCCGGGCGTCGCCTGGGCCCACATCGACATCGCGGGCGTGGCCCACTTCGAGAAAGAGCACGCGGGCTACGACCCTGGAGCGACGGGCTTCGGCGTCGCGCTGACGATGGAGTTCCTACGCCGTCGCTTCGCACGGCGCGTGTGACGTGGCTGCGCCACCGGCGGGCGGCTCGGCCGGATGCGGCCTCGACCGCCCGCCTCGTCACTCGCTCCGCGCTACGCTCCCGCGGCGCGCGCCTCCTCCCTCCTCCGTCGGGAGACTACGCGCGCCGCGAACGCAGTGGGATGCTGCTGCACACCAAGGAGCCTTCGTCGGTGTTACGAGATGTTGGCCAAAAGGCTGGACGGAGGCGAAGCTTCCCGACGTCATTCGATCCGATTTAGATGACTGGAGGCTTCGCACCGTAAGTTAGGGAGCAAGGATTCACGTGACGAAGCGTCGGTGCTGTCTTCTGGTCGCGATGGCATTGACGTACTCGACGGGCGTCGGCGCGCAGTCGCTTACGATCGGTTCGTTAAGCGGCCCGAGTGGGTTCTTCTTTGGTCCGAGCCCGATGTCTGTCATCGACCGCGCCTTTCCCGCAACCCGCGACGGATCTCTGACCTCAGCGACTTTTCAGTGGTCAGCTTTTCCCTGCCGCGCAGCGGTCAAGATCAAGACCTTTTACGAGGTTGGATTCATATACACCTACAATGTAATTCTGGACGGAGAGCGGGGACCGTTTGATGTTGTTCAGAGCCCTCAAACGGTAGCTCTGGCGCCGCCTCTCCCCGTTCGGAAAGGCGAGTACATTGCGGTTACGAGTTTGACCGATTGTGGCGTGCCGGTCCGTATCCCTGGCGGATCATTCGTGCTGCGGGGAGATGCCGGCAGCAGCGATACCGGCAATCCCTTTACGTGCTCCGTTCGCACTTCGCTTTGCTCTTTTGATGACGGTTCCCCTGCGATTCAAGCCGTTGGGGGTCTTCGAGCGCGCGGCCCGCTAGTTGTTCCTTTTCGGAAGTAGCCTTCATGTCCTAAGGCGAGAGCTCGGCTGAGTCCGAGCTCTCGGCCAGGGTTCGGCCGGATCGAACAAGTCTCAGGGCTTCGACGGCTCAGACAGGGGAAGGTCAGCGTCGGGGGGTGGGGGGCTTTAGGACGGCCGCGACGGGGATTGAGCGGGCGCCGTTCTTGCCCACTGCGCGGACGGCGAAGAAGTGGTTGTCGGTCGAGACTCCCTTTAACACGTTCTCGCCGGCGGCCGGGACGAAGTCGTAGACGGTCCAGCGCGGGTCGGTCGTCTCCCGCCAGAGGATCTCGAACCCGGCTCGGTCGGGGTCCTCCCCGGCCGTCCAGGCGAGCTTCGCGTCGGGCGTCACGCCGCCGGAAATCGTGACCTCCCTCGGGGCCGCCGGGGCGAGCGCGAGCTGGCGGAGGGTCTCCGCGTTGGCCCTCGCGACGTTGCCGAGGAACGCGAAGTTCAGGAACTTCACGAGATCGCCGTACTCTCGGCCGTTCTCGACGCGCGGCGTCTGGTGCTCGTGGTCGTAATTCTCGAGCGGCTCGGTGAAGCGCACGGCGGGCAGGCCCGCCTCGACGAACGGCCTGTGGTCTCCGCCCCGCCCGAGGCGGTCGAGACGGAAAATCAGGCGGATGGCGTCGCGGCCGGCGATCTCCTCGACGGCGCGCGCGAGATCGCGCGAAGGAGAATCCACGCCGTCCGCTCCGCCACCGGAGAAGACGCGCATCCGGTGCGGGCCGCCCGGAGCGAAGTCGGCTCCGACGATGTCGTTGTCGAGGAAGCCCCCGATCTCGTATCCCTTCTCCTTCAGGTACGCCAGCAGATGCGTTCCGCCGAGCAGCCCTTGTTCCTCTCCCGACACGGCCGCGAAGAGGAGGGTCGCGCGGTACGAGCCCTTCGCGAGCAGCCGCGCGCACTCGATCGAGACCGCCGTGCCGGAGGCGTCGTCGTCGGCTCCCGGAGCATCGGTCTCGGAATCCATCACGGAGGAGGGCATCGAGTCGTAGTGACCCGAGACGAGAAAGACGGTTTTCGCCAGCCTCGGGTCGTCGCCGGGAAGGATGGCGTACACGTTCTCCAGACGGGCGGGCCTGTCGTGAGTCCGCGGCGCGGTCGCCTCGAAACGGTCCACGGAGACTTTCAATCGCCCGCCCGAGGCCTTCGCGATCCCGGTCAAGCGCGCCACGATCCGGTCGCGTCCGCACCCGATGCCGCGCACGCCGCTCTCCCAGGAGGAGAGGGAGTGCCGGGTCCCGCACGCGACGAGCCCCTCGACGGTCGCGCGAAGCGCTCCCTCATCCACCGCTTTGCGCGCGATCGCCCCGCCGGCGGGAGGCGGCGCCTTCGGCGAGGGCGGGCCCTGCGGCGGCTCCGCGGGATCCTGCGCCCGCAACGGCAGGGCCGCAATCAGCAGGAGGGCGGCACCGGCCGCCAGGACGGTCGCGAGTTTGACTGCCGGGAATCGCTTTGTTAGGTTCGCGCGCACATGCCACTCCGTGAGTTTTCGATCGGTCCCGTCGGAGAAGAAGTCTATCCCCGCTTCGTCGCCCAGCTGGCCGAGCGTCTGGACGACCCCGCCCTCGACCGCAACGTGATCGTGAGGGACGTTCTCTCGCAGCTCTACCTGGGGCGCCCGTTCGACGAAAACGCTCTGACCGACCGGCGCCTGTCGATCGAGACGAAGACGCTTCTGGCCACCTTCGATCCGCGCAACGCGACGCTCGAAGCCGAGTACTACCGGGAGATCGACCCGGAGAAGTGGGCGCCGGTCAAGCCGCTCCTCTGGTTCTGGCAGATGTTCGACCACTCGCCGGTCGGGCGCAACGTCCGCCTGGGGACCCAGATGCGCGCGATGCTCGCGCAACGGGTGTTTCGCCGCTGCGGCAAGAACGTCCGCATCTTCCACGAAGTGGAGTTTTCCTTCGGCTACAACCTCTCCGTGGGCGACGGCGTGACGATCCACAGAAACGTCCTGATCGACGACCGCGGCGAGGTCGTGCTCGGAAACGACGTCTCCATCTCCGATTACGCCAACATCTATTCCCACTCCCATTCCGTCGAGGACATCCACGACATCTCGCTCGGCAGAACCGTCATCGGCGACCGGGCGCGGATCACCTACCACGCGGTCGTCCTCTCGGGCGTCACGATCGAGGCCGACGCGATGGTGGGCTCCATGGGCGTCGCGTCCAAGCCCGTCCCGAGCGGGGTGATCGCCGCCGGCATCCCTGCCAAACCGATCGGCCAGAAGAAGGGCCGCCCGCCGTCCTAAGGCGGGTAGTGCTCTGGTTTCACCATCTGTGAGGCCCTTTAGGGGCAGCGAGATGGAAAAGGCGCCCCGGATCCGTCGTCGTTCCCCTCGTCGGCACGCGGCGGCCAGGCCGCAAACATCACCGGAGGGCCGCCGCTCTGGTCACTCGGGCACAGGGATAGCGAGTCTTAGTCACCCGCTGTGGCGTGTGCCCTCGGACAAGGCCTCCTCCGGGGAACGCCGCCGGCTCCGTGGCTGACAGTTCGGGCTTAAGTTCGGGTAAGAGCCCCGGCGGCGGGACGCCTCCCAGAGGAGGCGATGAGCGAAGGAGCACGACGAGCTGGATCGTTTGCGTCGCAATCCCTGCGACTGAGCGACCAGCGACGGCCCGGTTCGCTCTTTTGGCGGCAGGGCCGGAGCGTGCCGACGAGGGAGGTGGCCCGACGCTGGGGCGTCTCGAAGCGAGGAGCTTCAAGACCAGGCCCTTCCCGAATCGGAGCCTCCGCCTCACGGTCTCTGCAGGCCTGAGATAATTTCCTCGCTGTCCGGGAGGCCGCGCGGCTTGCCGCGGACGGCTCACGATGCTGAGAAGGCTCATGGTCAAGAACCTCGCGATCGTCGAGGACCTCGAGATCGAGCTCGAGCCGGGGCTCACGGTGATCACCGGAGAGACGGGCGCGGGCAAGTCGATCCTCGTGGACGCACTCTCGCTGCTCGCCGGCGGGCGCGGCTCGGTCGATCTCATCCGCCAGGGGTCGCCGCGGCTTTCCGTCTCGGGAGAATTCGAGACGGACGCGCCGTCGCGGCGGCTGCTCGCGGAAGCCGGCCTGCCGGACGGGCAGACAGTGCTCCTGCGCCGGGAGCTCTCCCCGGACGGGAAGGGTCGGGTGTTCGTCGAGGATGAACCGGTTTCTGTTCGCACGCTGGCCCGCCTGGGCGAGCGATTCGTGGCGATTCACGGACAGAACTCGGAGCGGGAGCTGACGGAGGCCGAGATGCCGCTCGATCTGCTCGACGCTTTCGCCCGCGCCGAGGAAGAGCGCCGGGCGACGGGCGATGCAGCGCGCGCCTGGGCGGAGGCGCGGGAAGCGCTCGAAGCGCTGCAAGCCTCGCGGCGCGACCGGGCGGCGAGGCTCGAGATGCTCGATTACCAGATCCGTGAGATCGCGGACGCGGCGCCCGACGAGACGGAAGAGGAAGAGCTGTCGCGCGAGCGCGCGAGGCTCACCCACGCCGATCGGATCCGGCTGGCCGCCGAGACGGCCCTGGCCGCGCTTTCGGAGGGGGAGGGATCGGCGGCGGATCGCCTGGGGGAGGCGGCAAGGGCTCTTGCCGAGCTCGCCGCGATCGATCCTCAGGAGGCCGCGCATAGGGAGGAGGCCGAGGAGCTCAAGCGCCGGATCGCCGATCTCGCGGCGGCGGCGCGCGACACCGCGGGGCAGATCGAGAGCGACCCGGACCGGCTGACCAGGATCGAATCGCGGCTGGAGAAGCTCTCGCGCTTGAAGCGCAAGTACGGGGGGACGCTCTCCGACGTGCTCGCTCTCGGCGAGAAGCTGAAGAAGGAACAGGCCGAGCTCTCCAACATCGAGGACGCGCTCGAGCGCCGCCAGAAGGAGGAGCACGGCGCGCGGCTTCTCTACACGAAGGCCGCCGGGGCCCTGTCGGCGAAGAGGCGCGCCGCGGCGGGAAGATTCGGAGCGGCCGTCGAAAAAGAGCTTGCGGCCCTGGCCATGGAAAAGGCGCGTTTCCGGGTGGCGCTCGAGCCGGCCGCGGGAGACGGGCCGAGGAGAACGGGGCTCGAGACGGTCTCCTTCCTGTTCGCGCCCAATCCCGGAGAGCCGGAGAAGCCCGTCGAGAAGATTGCCTCCGGGGGGGAGCTCGCGAGGCTCCAGCTCGCGATCCAATCGGTGGCGGCGGACCGGGCCGCGTCGGGGCGAACGCTCGTCTTCGACGAAGTGGACTCGGGGATCGGGGGGCGAACGGCCGAGGTGGTCGGCAGGAAGCTGCGGGCGCTCGCCGCGCGCCGGCAGGTCCTCTGCGTGACCCACGTCCCGCAGATCGCCGCGGTGGCCGACCGTCACTTCCGGGCCGAAAAAGGGGAGGTTCGCGGAAGGACCGTCGTGGCCGTCCACGTTCTCGAGGGCGAGGGGAGGGTCGAGGAGATCGCGCGGATGCTGGCGGGAGCCAGGGTCACCGAAACCGCCTGGAAGCACGCGCGCGCTCTCCTGGAGGCCGCCAAGAATTGATTCATTGATTCATTTGTTCATTGTCTGATTGCTTCGGAAAACCGCCGACCCGCTCAATGATTCAATGAACCAATGGATCAATGAGCCAATGAACCAATGAGTCAATGAACCAATTGAATCGGCACTCCCGTTCGATCCTCTTCCCGGGCATCGGGAAGGAGGGTCAGGAGCGCATTCGCGCCTTCTCCATCGCGTTTGTCGGAGCTGGCGCGGTGGGGGCGGCGGCCGCCGAGTCCGCGGCGCGCGCGGGCGTCGGAAGGATCACCATCGTCGACCGGGACGTCGTCGAAGAGTCCAATCTCGCGCGTCAGTTCCTCTTCGACGCGGAGGACGCCGAGCGCGGGGCGTCCAAGGCCGCGGCCGCCGCCGCAAGGCTGCTGGAGATCGCGCCGGACCTCACGGTCGCGGGCGTGGTCGCCGATCTCGACCGCCACAATGCGCGAGAGATTCTCGGCGGGCATGACCTCGTGTTCGACGGGTCCGACAACTTCGAGACGCGCCTTCTCGTCTCCGACGCGGCCCGGGCGCTCGGCCTCCCGTCGGTGTACGCCGCCTGCGTCGGCGAGGAGGGATTGGTCGCGGCGAGCGTGCCGGGACAAACGCCCTGTCTGCGCTGCTACCTCGAAGCCTTGCCCCCGGCCGGCTCGGGGCCGACCTGCGATACGGTCGGAGTCGTCCCGACTCTCCCGATGCTCGTCGCTTCGGCAGGCTTGACCGAGGCGCTGCGCCTGGCGGTCGGCCGCCCGGCTTCCCGGGGCGTCCTGTCGGTCGCCGTCTGGGAGGGGGAGCTCGCAGCGCGGCGTCTCTTCGAGAACGCCCGGCCTTCTCCCGCCTGTCCCGTGTGCGCGGGACGCCGGTTCCCCGCGCTCGAGGGGGAGGGGGCCTCGGAAGTCGTCAAGCTCTGCGGGCGTAACTCCGTGCAGATCTCCCTTTTGGATCGGGAGCGGCCGGATTTCGCCGCCCTCGAGTCGCGCCTCGCCCGCGTCGGCCGGGTGCGCCGCTCCGCACAGCTGCTCTCGGCGGAGGTCGAGGGCGTGACCCTGACGGTCTTCTCCGACGGGCGCTGCATCGTTCGCGGCACGGGCGACCCGGCGCTCGCCCGCGCTCTCTACGAGCGCTACGTCGGGAGGTGACGCTGCGCCGCATTTCGCTCGCGCGGCTCAAAGGGTCGCCGGAGGAGATCCGGCGGCTTCGCGCGCTCCTCTCCGCCGGCGGGGTCGCGGCCCTCCCGACCGAGACCTTCTACGGCCTGGCGGCGGACCCGAGGAGCGAGGACGGCGTCCGCCGCGTCCTGGAAGCCAAGGGGCGGGACGACCGCAAGCCCCTCCCCGTCGTCTTCGCAACGCCCGGGCAGCTCGCCGGTCTCGGCGTCGCCGCGCCCGGGGCCCTGCTCGACCGCTACCTCGCCCTCTGGCCGGCGCCTTTGACGGTCGTCCTGCCGCTCGAGAAGCCGATCGCCGCCTCGCGCGGCCTCGCGACGCTCGCCGTCCGCATCCCGGGCGCCCCGGACCTCCGGGCCCTGCTCGAGGAAATCGGCGCGGTCACGGCGACGAGCGCGAACCGATCCGACGCGCCCCCGCTCGAGGACCCCGACGACGTGGCGCGCGCCTTCGAGGGGCGCCTGGACCTGCTCGTGGACGGCGGGAGGACGCCCGGCCGGCTGCCCTCGACCCTGATCGACGCCACGGTGGATCCGCCGGTCCTCCTTCGCCGCGGGGCCTATCCCTGGCCAGCGGATCCGTAAGGACGCACGGGGGATCGGGCCCTGGTCGCGGCATAGATTAGCCCTCGTATTTGAAACTCTCGGCGCCGGTCGCGCAGCGACCGCCTGCGCCGAAAGCCGAGGCGCGCGCCGCGGGAGCGTAGCGCTTGAGCGGGGTCAGGCTAGCGGTCGAGCCCGCATCCGGGCGAGCCGCTCGCCGGTGCGCCGAAGGCGCAGAGCCCGCGCAAGCGCGAAGCGACGTGCTAGATTCTCCGCCCACAATGGGACTGATCAAGGAGTACGGGGGCAAGAGGCCTCGGATCGGCGAGCGCGTCTACCTCGCCGAGACGGCGGCGATCATCGGGGACGTCGTCCTCGGCGACGACGTCTCGGTCTGGTACAACTCGGTCGTGCGCGGGGACTGCCACTCCATCCGCATCGGCGACCGTACCAACGTCCAGGACAACTGCGCGATCCATGTCCTGCAGGGCCGCTACCCGACCGTCCTCGAGGAGGAGGTGACCCTGGGCCACGGCGCGATCGTGCACGGCGCGGTCATCCGGAAGGGCGCCCTGATCGGCATGGGGGCGACCGTGCTCGACGGGGCCGACGTCGGCGAATCCGCGCTGATCGGTGCCGGCGCGCTCGTGTCCCCCCGCACGGTGGTGCCCGCGCGCACGGTCTGGCTCGGGGCGCCGGCGCGGCAGGTCAAGGTCCTGTCCGACGCCGAGGTCGAGGATTTGAAGCGCTACCACCTGAACTACCTCGAGTACAAAAAGGAGTACTTCCGCCTCGACGGGGCGTGGGCGCGGTGAGCGGCCCGGCCTACCGAGCCGTCAAGGGAACGCGCGACCTGTTTCCGCCGGAGAGCGAGCGGTTCGCGCAGGCGGAGGCCCTGGCCGGCCGGGTGTTCGGATCCTACGGATACGGCGAGGTGCGCACGCCCTGCCTGGAATCGACGGAGCTCTTCGCGCGGTCGGTCGGGGAGACGACCGACATCGTGCACAAGGAGATGTACACGTTTCCCGACCGCAAGGGCCGCTCGCTCTCGCTGCGCCCCGAGAACACCGCCGGCGTGGTGCGCGCGGTGATCGAGCGCGGCCTCGCGGCGGGACCGATGCCGCTGCGCCTCTGGTACGCGGGTCCGCAGTTTCGCTACGAGCGCCCTCAGGCCGCCCGTTACCGCGAGTTCCGGCAGATCGGCGTCGAGCTGTTCGGCGTGCCGGGCCCAGCGGCGGAGGTCGAGGTCCTGACGATGCTCTTCGCGTTCCTCGGCGCTCTGGGGTTCCGTGCGCTGTCCGTGTCGCTCAACTCCGTCGGGACGGCGCGCTCCCGCGAGGAGTTCGGCGAGGCCCTGCGGGCGTATCTCGAGCCCCGCTCCCCCCGCTTCGGCGAGGACGATCGCCGAAAGCTCGCGGAGAACCCGCTGCGCCTCTTCGATTCCAAGGACGCGGCCGTGCGGGCGGCGCTCGAGGGCTCCCCCGGGACGCTCGACTTTCTGGACGCCGAATCTCGCCGGCACCACGACGAGGTCCGGCGGCTGCTCGGGCAGGCGCGTATTCCCTTTCGAGACGAGCCGTCGCTCGTGCGCGGCCTCGACTACTACACGCGCACGGTCTTCGAGGTCGTCTCGGCGGATCTCGGGGCGCAGGACGCGATCCTCGGGGGCGGGCGCTACGACAACCTTGTCGAATCCCTGGGAGGCCCCCCGCTGCCCGCCATCGGGTTCGCGATCGGGGAGGACCGCCTCCTGCAGGCCGCGCCGGCGCCGGCGGCGGCGCGTCCGCTATTCTTCGTCCTGCCCCAGAGCGCGGAGGATCTGGAGGAGGCGCTCCGGCTGGCCGAGGAGCTGCGCGCCGCGGTCCCGGGCTCGGTCGAGGTGGACCTGCTCGCGCGCGGTTTCAAGAAGGCGATGGCGCGCGGCAACGCGATCTTCGAGGAGGCGGCCGCGCGGGGCCTGGATCGGGAGAAGATCTTCGCGGTGCTGATCGGCGCGCGGGAGAGGGAAGCGGGGATGGTGACTTTCAAGAGGCTTGCCACGGGCGATCAGGAGACCGTCCCGCGCGGCGAGCTCGTCGCACGACTGAGCGGCCTCCTCGAGGCGCGTCCGTGAGCCTGCCCCGGGATCCGGCCGGAACGCTGCGGGCGGCCGACACCGGCCGGCGTGTGCGCCTCCAGGGCTGGGTCGGCCGCCGGCGCGACCTGGGGGAGTTGATCTTCCTGACGGTCCGCGACAGGAGCGGCATGGTCCAGGTGGTCTTCGACAAGGGCCGCTGCCCGCAGGAGGCGGTGGCCGCGGCGGCGGAAGCCCGAAGCGAGGACGTCGTCGAGATCGAGGGGGAGGTCGCCTCGCGAGCGCCGGCGCAGCGCCGGTCCGACATGGCGACCGGGGACGTCGAGGTCCTGGCCTCGCGCCTGGAGTTTCTCTCGCGGTCCGAAACGCCCCCCTTCGTCGTCGAGGACCGCACCAACGCGACCGAGGAACTGCGCCTGGAATACCGCTACCTCGATCTTCGCCGCCCCGCCATGCAGAAGAACCTGATGCTGCGCGACGAGATGACCTTCCGCGTGCGCCGGGTCCTCCACGAGCGGGGGTTCCTGGAGATCGAGACCCCGATGCTGACGCGCTCGACCCCCGAGGGGGCGCGGGACTTCCTGGTGCCTTCGCGCGCGCACAAGGGGCGGTTCTACGCGCTGCCGCAGTCGCCGCAGCTCTTCAAACAGCTCCTGATGATCTCGGGCCTGGAGAAGTACGTCCAGATCGCCCGCTGCTTCCGGGACGAAGACCTGCGCGCCGACCGCCAGTTCGAGTTCACGCAGATCGATATCGAGATCTCCTTCCCGACCGAGGAGGACGTTTTCGACGCCGTCGAGGCCCTGCTCGTCGAGGCGTTCGCCGCGGCGGGTATCGGGTGCGAGCGGCCCTTCCGGAGGCTGACCTACCGCGACGCGATGGAGCGCTACGGCACCGACCGGCCCGACCTGCGCTACGACCTGCCGCTGATGGATCTCTCCGCGGTCTCGGCCGGCAGCGGGTTCTCCCCCTTCGAGAAGGCGCTCGCGGCGGGCGGCGCGGTGCGCGGAATCCGGCTGCCCGGCGGGGCGGCCGTCTCGCGCAAGCGGCTCGAGGAATGGACCGCCCTTGCCCGCGAGCACGGCGCGGCCGGCCTCGTCTGGATCAAGAAGGAAGAGACGCTCGCCTCTCCCGCCGCCAGGCATCTCGCGCCCGGCGTACTCGAGCGCCTTGCGCAGGCCGGCGGGCTTGCCGCGGGCGACCTCCTCGTGATGGTCGCCGACAAAGCCAAGGCCGTTTTCGCGGCCCTGTCCGCCCTGCGCGCCGCGGCGGCGCGGGAGTTGAAGCTCGTCGACGAGTCGAAATACGTCTTCTGCTGGGTCACCGAGTTTCCCCTCTTCGGCTTCGATGAGGAGGCGCGCTGCTGGTTTCCGATGAACCACCCGTTCACCGCGCCGCGGGAGGAGGACCTGGAGCGTCTCGAAGCCGATCCGGGCGGCGTCCGGGCGTACGCCTACGACGTGGTCGTCAACGGCTGGGAGCTTGGCTCCGGCTCCATCCGGATCCACCGTGCCGACGTGCAGGAGCGGGTCTTCCGCCTGCTCGGCATATCGCCGGAGGAGGGAAGGCAGCGGTTCGGGTTCCTTCTCGACGCCCTGCGTTACGGCGCGCCGCCGCACGGAGGCATCGCGCTCGGGCTCGACCGCATCTGCGCGATCGCGGCCGGCGCCTCTTCGATCCGGGACGTCATCGCGTTCCCCAAGACCACCTCGGGCCTGGACCTCATGATGAAGGCGCCGTCGGAGGTCGCCGCCGACCAGCTCCGGGAGCTCGGGATCGAGCTGCCGCAGACTCCGCGTCCGTGAAGGAGCCGCGCCGGATCGCGATCGGCTCCGGCTCTTCCGGCAGCGTCGCCTGGATCGGAACCGGCCTCCTGGCCGAAGCCGGACGGTATCTGGAGTCTCCCTCGGGACGCTTCCTGCTCGTCTCCTCGCGGGGCGCCCGCGTTCCGGCCGAGCGGATCCGCGACGTCCTCGCCGGCCGGGTGCTGACGAGCCTGGAGATCGACGATCGGGAGGAGGCGAAGACCCTGGAGACCGTCTCGAAGATCGCGGACGCGGCGATTGCGGCGGGAGTCCGCCGCGACGACGCGTTCGTCGCCGTCGGAGGAGGCGTCGTGTCCGACGTGGCGGGATTCGCGGCCGCGATCCTGCTGCGCGGCATCCCCTGGAACGCCGTCCCGACGACGACCGGGGCCATGGCGGACGCGGCGATCGGCGGCAAAACGGGCGTCGATCACCCGGCCGGAAAGAACCTGCTCGGCGCCTTTCATCCCCCGCGCGCCATACTCGTGGATCCCGGGGCGGCCGCGACGCTGCCCGACCGCGATTTCCGCGCGGGCCTGGTCGAGGCCTTCAAGGGAGCCTGGATCGCCGACGCGTCGCTCGCGCGAGAGGCCGAGGAGGCGATCGATCGCCTGCTGCGCCGGGAAGAGGGGCCGCTGCTCTCCCTGCTGGCGGGCGCGATCGCCGTCAAGGCGGCGGTCGTGACCGCAGACCTCCGAGAAGAGGGGAACAGGCGAGTCCTGAATTTCGGCCACACGCTCGGCCACGCTTTCGAAGCCGCCGGCGGGTATCGGGCCCTGCGCCACGGGGAGGCCGTGGCGTGGGGAATCGCGGCGGCGCTCGATCTCTCGCAGAGGCGTGCCCGCCTGCCCGAACGGGACGCGTCGCGCGTCCGACATGTTCTGAACTCGCTCGGCCCCTTCCCGGAACCGGTGCGCGACCCGGCGGCTCTCGAGGGCTACCTTTCGCGCGACAAGAAGGGGAATGCGCGCGGGACGGCGGGGGTCCTGCTCGAGGCGATCGGGCGGGCGCGAGTCATCGAGGCGATCCCGATCGCCGAGTGGCTCGAAGCCGCCGCGCGCGTCCGACTCCAGGAGCCGTAAAACGTAAAACGTAAAACGTGAAACGTTGGAACGGGGCAGACACCGTTGCTCGGGGTTCACCTCGCCACGTTTGACGGTTAACGTTTGACGTTTTACGAGCCAGGTTGGGTGCGGGCGGTATAATTTGCGCGTGGTCGGGCGTTCCGCGAGGCGCCGAGTCCGCCTCTTTGTCGTCCTTTCGGGGGCGCTCGTTCTCGCTTCTCTGGTCCCGCTGGTCGTCTCCGGCGTGGTGCTCATCGGCAGGAACCGCCGGACTCTCGAGACGCTCGAAGAGAAGTACCTGACGCGCTCCTCCTCCGCGCTGGCCGATCACGTGGCGGCCTTCTACGCCTCGGCGCGGGAAAGGTTGAAGAGTGCCGCGGCCTCGCTCTGGCTGGCCGGCCAGCTCACCGGGAAGGATCCCTTCACCTCCGAGGACGGCCCCCGGATCCTCGGGACGTTCCTGAGCGGGAGAACCCCTCTGGTGGCCCTGCGCGGCTTCAACGCCGCCGGCTCAGGCCGGTTCGTCGGCCCCGACGTGCGGTCCGCCGAGCTCGACTACGAGTTTCGCAAGGGTTTCGAGTCCGCGCGCGACGGCCTGCTCTATCAGGGTAAGCCCTTCTGGCTGCCGGAGTTGGGCCCCGTCGCGGTCCTGGCGCTCCCGATTTCCGACGAGAGCCAGAGGCGGACCGGAGTCGTCGAGGCCCTGGTGTCCTGGCAGCCGATCGCCAGCGAGTTCCGCGACGAGGCGCACCGGGAGGTTCGGGTCACGCTCGTGGACCGGGGCGGAGACATCGTGTTCCCCCTGGTGGGCCGCGCCGCCGGGCGGCGCGAGTCGCTTCTCGTCGCCGACTTCATGCGCTTCCCCGCCCGCCTGACCCGCTCGGAACCATCTCCCCGCGGGGCCGTCCTCGCCTCGATCGCGCCGGTCGGGCAGCCGGACTGGGGCGTTCTCGTCGAGCGCGATCGCGACCTCGCGTTCGCGTCGGTGGACCTGATGGTGCGGGACACGATCATCTGGAGCGCGATCGCGCTCGCGGCGGCGCTCCTCCTCGGGATCGTCTTCGCCGGGCGCCTCGCCGCTCCCATCGCCAGACTCGCCCAGTCCACCCACGCGATCAGCGAGGGTCAGTACGGAGCGACCGTGGAGGTGGCCGGGACGGCGGAGATCGCGGACCTCTCGGAAAGTTTCAACCGCATGAGCGCCTCGATCCGGGCCGCGTTCGATCAGGTGCAAAGCGCGGCGCGCGAAAACCGGGAGCTGTTTCTCTCCTCGATCCGGGCGCTGGCCGAGGCGATCGACGCCAAGGACCCTTACACGCGAGGCCACTCCGACCGGGTGGCGGCCTACGCGGCCACGATCGCGGCCGAGATGGGCCTGGCTCCGGCACAAGTGGAGAAGGTCCGTCTCTCCGCCCAGCTGCACGACGTCGGCAAGATCGGCGTGGATGATCGGATCATCCGCAAGCCGACGGCCCTGACGGAAGCCGAGTTCGAGATCATGAAGACGCATCCGATCAAGGGCGCCGCCATCATGTCGGCCATCCCCCAGCTGGCCGATGTCATTCCCGGCATGAAGTACCACCACGAGAAATGGAGCGGCGGCGGGTACCCCGAGGGCCTGAAGGGGGAGGAGATCCCGCTGCAGGCCCGGATCGTCACGGTGGCCGACACCTTCGACGCCATGACCGTGGCGCGCCCCTACCAGCAGGCGATGGAGATCGACTACGTGGTCAAGAGAATCCGGCAGTTCGCCGGCACGCGGTACGACCCCGTCGTCGTGGACGCGTTCGTGCGGGCCTACGAGAAGGGGCGTATCGCCCCGATCCCCGTGCAGCCGGCGCCCGAGGAACCGGAGTTCTCGGAGCTCGCAGAGGCGCTGTGAGACGGAGAGACTGGGAGACTGGGAGACTGGGAGACTGGGAGAGTCGGATCGAGAGCCTCCGGCTTTTTCCCCCAGTCCCGCAGTCACCCGCTCCCCCGGTCGTTCTCTTATTCGCCCTCGCGGCACTCGTCGCATTGACGCCAATCGTGAGCTGTGCCTCCCGCGCGCAGCGACATACCTCGGCCGAGGTCCTGTTGAACGAGCGCATGGCGGCCGTCCTGCTGCGCGACGGGCGCCCGCACGACGCGGAGGTGGCCTACCGGGACGTCCTGCGGTCGGATCCCAAGAACCCGGAAGTGCACGACGGGCTCGGGGTGGCGCTGCTCGCCCAGGGCAGGCTCCATGAGTCGCTCGACGAGTTCGATCGCGCCGTGAAGCTCGATCCGGAAAGGAGTCTCTACCGGATTCACCGGGGGATGGCGCGCACGCAGGCGGGACGCTACGGAGACGCCGAGGAAGACTTCCGCGTGGCCGACCGATCCTCCGCTCTGGAGGACAAGGTCGACGTGGCCATCAACCGCGGTCGGATGCGCCAGAGGATGGGGGACTACGCGGGAGCCGAGGCGGAGTTCTCCACGGCCCTCGCCCGGGATCCGGGGTCCTTCGACGCGGTCCTCGGCCGCGGGGTCGCCCGGGAGTCGCGGGGCGATCTCGAGGCGGCCGCCGAGGACTACCTGGAGGCGGTGCGGCTGCAGCCGAAGAGTCCCGAGGCGAATCTGCGCCTGGGTCTGGCGCTGGTGACGATGAAGAAGACGGCGCTCGGCCGCCGTTATCTCGAGCGCACGCTGGAGCTCGATCCCTCAGGGGAAGCCGGCGCGAAGGCGCGCCTGCTCCTGGAAACCAATCCGTCGAGCTGACGCACGCCCGGATCCTGCCGGCTTCCTCTTTGAAACGGCTCTCGATCGGGAATAATGCGTCCCGATGAGCGATCCGACGCCCGGACCCGAGAAGACGCCGCGCTCCGGTTTCTTTGCCAGGGTCCGGCGCGGGTTGTTCATGACCCATACCGAGATCCTGGAAAAGCTCGGTTCGGCGGTGAAGAAGGGACTCGGGTTCGACGAGTCCGTGCTCGAGAGCCTGGAAGAGGCCCTGATCGAGGCGGACGTCGGCGCGGAGACCGCCGGAGCGCTGGCCGAAGCCGTGCGGGCGCGCCGGGGCGCGGGCGAGCGGACGGATCTCGAGGACCTGCGCCGGCTCTTGACGGAAGAGATCGAGCGCCTGATCGCCTCGGCGCCCCGGCCCCCCGCGGCTCCCGACGTTCCGCTCGAGGTCGTCTTCCTGGTCGGCGTCAACGGTTCGGGCAAGACCACGACGGCGGCCAAGCTCGCCGCGCGCCGTCTCGAGGAGGGTCGCTCGGTCCTGCTCGCCGCCGCCGACACGTTCCGCGCCGGAGCGATCGAGCAACTGGCGGTCTGGGCCGATCGACTGAAGGTCCCGATCGTCCAGCATCGGGAGGGCGCCGATCCCTCGGCGGTCCTCTTCGACGCCATCGCGGCAGCCAGGGCCCGGGGCACACAGACGCTCCTCGTGGACACGGCCGGCCGCCTCCATACGAAAAAGAATCTGATGGAGGAGCTCGCCAAGATGCGGCGAATCGCCGGCCGCGAGGTCTCCGGCGCGCCGCACCAGACCCTGCTCGTGCTCGACGCGACGACGGGGACGAACGGCCTCGCCCAGGCGCGGCGCTTCGTCGAGGCCGCCGGCGCGACGGGCGTGGTCCTGACCAAGCTCGACGGCAGCGCCAAGGGGGGCGTCGTGCTGGCCATCTACCGGGAATTGAAGCTGCCGGTCCTCTTCGTCGGCGTGGGAGAGGGGTTGGACGACCTGATTCCGTTCGATCCCTCCCAGTACGCCAGGGCCCTCCTCGGCGACAACTGATGGACCCCAGAGGATGATGCGACGACCGGCTCCCATCGATATGAGGTGGATGGACCTGGCCTTCGAGCTGGCCGAAAGGGGGCGCTATTCGGTCTCGCCCAACCCGATGGTCGGCGCCGTCGTGACGCGGGGAGGCCGGGCCATAGGAACGGGGTTTCACCGCCGCGCGGGCGGGCCGCACGCCGAAGTGGTCGCGCTTTCCCGGGCGGGAAAGCGCTCGCGAGGGGCCGATCTGTACGTGACGCTCGAGCCCTGCGCGCACTTCGGCAGAACTCCCCCCTGCGCCGACGCGATCCTCGCTTCCGGCGTCGGCCGCGTCGTCGTCGCCGCGCGCGATCCCAATCCTCTCGTTTCGGGGCGCGGGCTTTCCGCCCTGCGGCGCGCCGGCGTCCAGGTCGTCCTCGCGGACTCGGCGCGGCGGCGCCGGGCCGAGCGCCAGAACGAGAAGTTCCGCATCTGGGTCCGGGAGCGCCGGCCGTTCGTGCTCGCCAAGTGGGCGGCCACGCTCGACGGCAAGACCGCGTCGGCCGGGGGCGAGAGCCGCTGGATCACGGGCCCCCGGGCGCGGAAGCGGGCCCTTTTGCTGAGGGAGGAATACGACGCCGTCCTCGTCGGGTCCGGCACTGCGCTCGCGGACGACCCGCGCCTGACGCGCCGCCTGGGCAGGGCCGCGACTCCCCACTGGCGGATCCTCCTCGACGGCCGCCTCAGGGTTGACCCCGGCGCGCGCCTCTTTCGCCGTCGGGAGAACGTTCTCGTCGTAACCGCTCGCGCTCCGAGCCATCCTTCGGTGCGGCTTCTGGCCTCGCGGGGCGTTCTCGTCTGGAGCCTGCCCGGCCGAGGTTCAGGCCATGTGAGCATCCCGGCCCTTCTCACAAGGCTCGCGCGACAGGGGATCACGAGCCTTCTCGTGGAGGGAGGATCGGCAACGCTCTGGGAGTTCTTTCGCGCCCGGCGGGTGGACCGCGTCGCCGTTTTCTTCGCGCCCCGCATCCTCGGAGGCGCCGTCGCTCCCGCGGGCGTGGGCGGCGGGGGCTTCCCGCTCGGCTCGACGCCCCGCTTGAACGACATCGAGGTCGAACGGCTGGGCGAAGATATCTTCGTGACAGGCAGCGTGCGCCAGTAAAGAAATTGTGAATTGAGAATTAAGAATGACCCAAGCTTTGCGGCTCTCCTGTGTTTAGCGGCATCGTGACCGGCAAGGGGAAGGTGATCTCCCTCGAAAAGGTCCGTGGGGGAGCCCGGCTCACGGTCGAACCGCCGGCGGGCTACGGGCGATTCCGCGATGGGGAGAGCATCAGCGTGTCGGGAGTCTGCCTGACGGCCATTCGGAGCGGGCGCCGGTTCGCGGCGGACCTCTCCGGCGAGACCCTCCGACGCTCGACGCTCGGCGGGCTGCGCTCCGGGGGCGCCGTGAACCTCGAACGAGCGCTGGCCTGGGGAGATCGCCTTTCCGGCCACTTCGTTCTCGGCCACGTGGATGGAGTCTGCCGGCTTCTCGCGGCCCGCCCCGCCGGGAATTCCCGGACCTACCGGTTCTCCCTTCCGCGCGGCCTCTCACGCTTCGTCGTCGAGAAGGGCTCGGTCGCTCTGGACGGCGTGAGCCTCACGGTGGCGAGCAGGCGCCGCGGGGACTTCGAAGTGGCCTTGATCCCGAAGACGCTGCGCGCGACGACGCTCGGCGGTGCGAAGCCCGGGACGGTCTTCAACTTCGAGGCGGACGTCTTCGCGCGCTACGGAGCGTCGGGTTGGCGCCGGCGGGTCGGCCGGGCGGGCAGGACCCGATGATCGTCTTCGAGTCCTCCGGCAACGCGATCGTCCGCCCGGGGGAATTCGAGATCGCCTCCCGTCGGATCGCGGCGAGGGCCTTTCCCTACGCCGGCGAGGTGGGCGCCCCGCGTTTCCGCTTCGATCCCGTCGAGCGCCGCTTCTTCTCCCGGGCGTCCGAGGGCACCATGCTCGCCGGGCCGCACGAGGCGGGCGTCTGGCGGACCGCACTTCTGCGCGGACCCGCCGGCCCCGTCCTGGTCGGCCCGTGCTCCGACGCCGAGGAGGTTCGCGGTTCCTACCGCGCGGCCGCCGAGGGAGCGCGGGCCTCGGGGCGGGCCGTCTACCTGCTCGAGCCCGAGCCCGCGGGTCTCCCGCGGGAGCCCGGATCGGCCGTCGTGGCCCTGTTCGTCTGGTTTCCCGGCCTCGAGCCTCCGGGCGAGGGGCTCGCGGCCGCGCTCGCGGCCGGCATCCCGGCGGGCTGGCTTCTGCCCTTCGTGCCCGGGTGGACCGCGACGCCGGAGGTCGTGGAGGACGCCGTCGGCCGCGCGGCCGCGTCCGGCGCCCGGTTCCTGGCGTCGGTGCCGCTCGCCGAGGACGGTCAGGCCAGACGTCTGGCCCTGGAAGCCGCGAGCGCCTCCCATCCCGAGTCGTCGGACGGCCTCTTCGATCTCGTCCACCACGGCGACTTCGCCCAGGCGAGCCTGGCGCAGGAGCGGCTTCGCGATTGCTGCGCTCGGCTCGGCCTCGCGACCGTCCCGCCGCGCCCCGTCGGGTTGCACGAGCCCGCGGCAAACGCCGCCGCCGCGGGGCGCCTGGAAGAGAAGGCGGTGGCCGCGTCGGGGGACGAGCACCGGGCGGCGCTCCTGCACGCCGCGGCCCGGTGGATCGACGAATCCGGCCGCGACCTCGCGCCGATCGCGCGCGAGGGCAACCTCGGCAAGCTCTTTCCTTTCGGTCCCGACCTCGCCCGCGAGGCCGAAGAGGCGTTGCTGGCAGGCGCTCGATGATCCTGTCTTCGACGGCTGCGGCCGATCACCCGATCGCCCGATCACCCGATCACCCGATTGCCTGCGGCCTCTACCTGCATCTGCCCTATTGCCTCTCCCGCTGCGGCTACTGCTCCTTCGTCGTCTCGACGGACGGCTCGTCGGCGGGGCGGTACCGGGAGGCGCTCATGCGGGAGGTCGCGCTCGCCGCGTCCGACTCGCGGGGAGAATCCTTCGACTCCGTCTACTTCGGCGGCGGAACGCCGTCGTTGACGCCGCCCTCGGATCTCGTTCGATTGCTCGAGGTGCTGCGAACCTCCTTCCGGGTCCGGCCCTCCGCCGAGGTCACGCTGGAGGCGAACCCCGAGGACGTCTCGGAGGAAGCCGCCCGCCGCTGGATCGCGGCCGGCGTCAACCGCGTCTCGGTCGGGATCCAGTCCTTCGAGGATCGGGAGCTTGCCGCCGTCGAGCGGCGCCACGACGCGGAAGGGGCCCGCCGTGCCCTCGCCGCCCTCGCCTCGAGCGACCTCTCCTTCTCGGCCGACCTGATTCTCGGACTGCCGGAGCAGACGGCGCGGAGCTTCCGGGAGAGCCTGAAGGAGTTGTGCGCCTCGGGCGCCGGGCACGTCTCGGTCTACCTGCTCGAAACCGAGAAGTCGAAATCGATCGAAGCGGATCGCCGCCTCCATCCTTCTCGTTACCTCTGCGACGACGCCCAGGCCGATCTGTGGCTGGAAATGTCGGAGACGCTCCGCGGCCGCGGATACCGCCATTACGAGATCTCCAACTGGTCCCTGTCCGGACGGGAAAGCCGGCACAACCTCAAGTACTGGAAGAGAATTCCGACCCTCGGGCTCGGAGTCTCGGCGCACGAGTTCTGGGACGGCCGGCGCCGCGCGAACGTCTCCTCGCTGGAGCGTTACATCGAGGAGCTCGCCCGGGGGCGGCGCCCGCTTTGCCTGGATCGGCCGATCGGTCGGGAAGAAGAGGCGCGGGAGCGAGTGGTGCTTGGGCTGAGGCTTTCGGAGGGCGTCGCCACCGACGAGATCGAGGAAGCCATACGCAATTCGGAGGACCCGCGGCTCCCCGAGGACTACGCCGTCTGGAAGGGCCAGGATCTTCTCGAGGAGGCCTCCGGGCGCGCGCGCCTGACCGAGCGGGGATTCCTGCTGTCGAATGAAATTCTCTGCCGCTTTGTTTGACCGGGGGACCGAAGTCGCAAAGGGAAAGGAGTAGCTCTTGACATCATTACGTTTCAAGTCGGCGATCCTGGCGCTCGCCGCCCTGGCTCTCGCGGGCGCCTTGCGGGCCCAGGCTTTTTCGTCGGCCCACTGGAAGTCCAGGACGCAGATGGAGGGCGGGCCTCAGGGGGACGTGACGACCGACGCCGAGATCTGGATGAAGGACAAGAAGATCCGGATGAAGATGTCGATCATGGGAATGGACATGAACATGGTCCGGACGGGCGACGTCGTCTACCAGTGGCAGGAGGGCCAGGCGACTGGCATGAAGATCCCCGCGAACGTGCGCCGGCGCGGCGGCCCTTCGGCGGACTACGTTGGCAAGATCGAGAACGTCCGGGCGAAAGGCAAGAAGGTCGGCACCGAGACGGTCGAGGGCCATCCCTGCGACGTCTACGAGTACGAGGAATCGGTCGAGCGAGGACCGCAGAAGGAGAAGTACTGGCTGGCGAGGGACCTGAAGAACTTCCCGGTCCGCTATCAGGCGCAGACCGGGGACACGAAGATCACCACGACCAACAGCGACATCGATCTTGGGGCCTCGGTCCCCGATTCGATGATGGCGCCACCCGACAGCGTCAAGTTCCGGGACATGTCCGAGATGATGAAGGGGATGCCGAAGAACTAGTCCCTAGTCCCTAGTCCCTAGTCCCTCGTCCCCAGTCCCTAGTCCCTAGTCCGTCCATGGTCACAGGACCAAGGACTAAGGACCAAGGACTAGGGACTTCTCAGATGAACAGCGGCGCGAGCACCAGCGTGATCGTCGCCAGCAGCTTGATGAGGACGTGGAGCGAGGGGCCCGCCGTGTCCTTGAAGGGGTCGCCCACGGTGTCCCCGACGACCGCGGCCTTGTGGGTCGGCGATCCCTTGCCGCCGAAGGCCCCGGTCTCGATGTATTTCTTGGCGTTGTCCCAGGCGCCCCCGCCGTTGTTCAACAGTGTCGCGACCACGATGCCGCCGATCGTCCCGACCATCAGGAGCGCCGCCACCGTCTCCGCGCCGACGCCGAACATCTTGAAGACGAGGCCGACGGCGATCGGGGTGCCGACGGCGACGAGGCCGGGCGCGATCATCTGGCGCAGCGCTCCCCGCGTCACGATGTCCACCGTGCGCCCGTAATCCGGCTTCTCCGTCCCCTGCATGATGCCGGGGTGTTCCTTGAACTGCGCGCGCACGTCCTGGATGACGACGTAGGCCGCCTTGCCGACGGCCCGGATCGCCAGCCCCGAGAAGAAGAAAACGAGCATCGCGCCGAGCAGGCCCCCCACGAAGACTTCGGGCTTGGCAAGATTGACCGAGTCGAGGCCGGCGTTGTAGTTCTTCAACTCGTCCAGGTACGCCGAGAAGAGCAGAAACGCCGCGAGCGCGGCCGAGCCGATCGCGTACCCCTTGGTCAGCGCCTTGGTGGTGTTGCCCACGGCGTCCAGCCGGTCGGTCTTCTTGCGGATCTCCTCGGGCTGGCGCGACATCTCGACGATGCCGCCCGCGTTGTCGGTGATCGGGCCGAAGGTGTCCATGGCCAGGATGTAAGCGGCCGTCCCCAGCATGCCCATGGTCGCGACGGCCGTGCCGAAGAGTCCGCCGTCGGGCAGGGCCCACGCGCCGAGCTTGTAGGAGGCGAGGATGGCGATCGAGATCGCGATGACCGGCATCAACGTGCACTCGAACCCGACGGAAATTCCGGTGATGATATTGGTGGCCGGACCGGTCTGGGAGGCTTCGGCGATCTCGCGCACCGGCCGGTACCGGTATTCCGTGTAGTACTGCGTGATGTACACGAAGGCGATGGAGGTCAGGATCCCGATCACGCCGCACAGGAAGTACTTCCACCAGGCGTCGGGGTGCGAGGGGTTGGCCAGCAGCCATTTCGTCGCGATGAAGAACCCCCCGATGGCCAGG
>JAWOLE010000064.1:0-2649 GCA_033853815.1 Thermoanaerobaculia bacterium | reverse complement strand
CGCCTCGCGGGCTGGAACGCGTCGTCGTGACGTGCCTGGCCAAGGATCCCGAGGAGCGATGGCAATCCGCCGCCGACGTCGCCAGGGAGCTGGGATGGATCGCGGAGGAGTCGGCGGGAGGTGCCGTGAGCTACCCGGCGGCCGTCGCTTCGCGGGCGCGTGGGGAGCGGGTGGCGTGGCTCGTCGCAGCGGTGGCGATCGTTCTCGCCGCTCTTTTCGCGTTCTTCCCGAGGCGAGCCCAGCGGGTCGAAGAGGTGACTCGTTTCGCGATCGGTCCCCCGTCCGGTCAGGTCTTTTCCCCGATGGTCAAGCTTTCCCCGGACGCGCGTCGCATCCTGTTTCTGCTCCAGGACGAGGGAGGAAGAACCTCGATCGCGGTCCGCTCGCTCGACAGCCTCGAGTTCAGGCGGCTGCCCGGCACGGAAGACGCGCGCGGAGCGTTCTGGTCGCCCGACGGCCGGGAGATCGCGTTCTTCTCGGAGGGGAGGCTGAAGCGCATCGGCGCGAACGGCGGTCCCGTCCAGACCGTCTGCGAGAGCGGTGGAGCGTTCTCCGGTGCGTGGTGCCGCCAGGGGACGATCCTCTTCACGAAGGAGTTCGGCACCCCCATCGTCGCCGTTCCCGCGACCGGGGGCACCCCTCGGGCCGTCACGGCGATCGATACGGCGAGGGGAGACGTCGCCGACTTTCATCCCGACGTCCTCCCGGACGGCCGGCACTTCGTCTTCGTGGCACGCAACCTGGACCCGGAGAAGACATTCGTCATGCTCGCCTCGCTCGATTCGAAGGACGTCCGACGGCTCTTCCACGCGGACTCCGCCGCTGTCTACGCCGAGCCCGGATACCTTCTGTTCGCGCGTGACAATGCCCTCTTTGCGTGGAGATTCGATCCACGCGGCCTGAAGCTCTCCGGAGAACCCGTTCCCCTGCTCGAGCAGGTCCGCTACGCGACCGAGGACAATATGTTGTCGGTCTCGGCGGCCGGCAGCCGGCTGGTCTACCTGCCGTGGCCCCTCAAGCGGCAGCTCGTCTGGGTGGACCGGAAAGGGCGCGAGCTCGGGACTCTTGGCGAAACCGGCGGGTACGAGGACGTTCGGATCTCGCCGGACGGCAAGAGCGTCGCGGTCGCCCTTCGCGATCCGTCGCATGGCGAGAATCTGGATGTCTGGGTCCTGGATGCCGTGCGCGGCACGGCCTCGCGCATCACCGCCGAGCGCACCGACGAGTTCGACCCGGCCTGGTTCCCGGACGGGAGGCGGCTCGTCTCTGTGTCCGATCACCTCGGCGGCTTCTATGACCTCTACGAGAGGCCGGCAGAGGGAGGCGCCGAGAAGATTCTGCTTCAGACAAAGCAGGACAAGATCCTGCCGACGGTGTCGCGGGAAGGCCGGCATCTGCTCATGGACGTGTCGGAAGGCGCCAACTACGCGCGCGTTCTGATGTCCCTCTCGGGAGGGTCCGCGTCGCTGCGGCTCGGCGCCGGCTCCCGGTTCTCCGAGGAACACCCCGAGATCTCTCCGGACGGCCGATGGACCGCTTTCGACTCGAATGAATCGGGGGAGAGCGAGGTCTATGTGCAGCCTCTTCCGGACGGTCCGAAACGTCAGATCTCGGTCGGAGGCGGGCAGATGCCGGTCTGGAACCGCAACGGCTGGGAGCTCTTCTACGCGGCCCGTGACGGAATGTTGATGTCCGTCGCGCTGCGCCCGGTCCTGGGGGGCCTCGAGGCCGCGGAGCCGGAGCCGCTCTTTCTCCTGCGGCTCGGAGTGAGCGGAGAGATCCAGTTTCACCGCCACCCTTTTGACGTGTCTCCAGGCGGCCAGCGCTTCCTCGTGATCCGCCGCGCGCGAGATGCGGGGCCGGATGGCGCCATCGTCGTCACGAACTGGGCCGCGACGTCCAGGGAAACGAGATGAGACTCGCCGCCGGCGCCCGCCTTGGTCGCTGTCCGGGTGGCGCTCGTCGCCGCCCCCCGGACCCCCCACGGAGTCGTCGATGAGTCTCGGCTCGGGCACCAAGTTAGGGCCGTACGAGATCGTCTCGCCCCTCGGCGCGGGGGGGATGGGGGAGGTCTGGAAGGCGAGGGACTCGCGCCTCGACCGTCTGGTGGCGCTGAAAGTGCTGCCGGAAGAATTCTTCGAGGAGAGGGAAAGGCGTGAGCGCTTCGCGAGAGAGGCCAAGCTTCTGGCGAGCCTGAACCATCCGGGGATCGCCACCCTCTATGCCTTCGAAGAAATCCCCGGTCGACATCTCCTCGCCATGGAGCTCGTCGAAGGCGAGGACCTCTCGCAGCGCCTCTCATCCGGTCCTCTTCCCCTCGAAGAATCGCTTTCAGTCGCCCGACAAATCGCGGAAGCCCTGGAAGCCGCGCACGAGAAAGGGATCGTCCACCGGGACCTGAAGCCGGCGAACGTGAAGGTCACGGAGGAGGGGAAGCTCAAGCTCCTCGACTTCGGACTGGCGAAGGCGCTGGCCGGAGACAGGGAGGCCCCGAAAGGCGCGTCGGAAGAGGACGTGACGCGGTCGCCGACGCTGACGGCCCGGGTGACCGCGGCGGGGGTCATTCTGGGGACGGCCGCCTACATGTCGCCGGAGCAGGCGCGGGGAAAGGGCGTGGACAAGCGGACGGACATCTGGGCCTTCGGCTGC
>JAWOLE010000063.1:0-6001 GCA_033853815.1 Thermoanaerobaculia bacterium | reverse complement strand
TCAGGCCCTTGCGGTCGATCTCGCGGTAGAGCTGCTGGACGAAACGCTCGAGCGGCGATCCCTCGAGCTTCAGGCCGAGCTCTCGGATGGGCTTGGCAAGGATTTCCTGGACGTCGGGCGGAGCTTTCTCGAAAGCCTGCAAGCGTCGCAGACAGAGTAGCATGAGAAAGAGAATTTGTGATCGGGTGATCGGCGATCGAGCGAAGAGAGACGCAACTAGCTGGATCAGAAAACTCGAATCCAAGTCACGAACGCTGATGACCGTCGCGATCCTCTCTCTCGCCTTCGCCCTGTCCGCCGAGGCGCCGGCGGCGCAGGTGCGGGCGGATCTGGACGGGCAGGGAGACGTCGAGATCGCGACCGCCGCGGCGAGCGGCCGGAGAGTCCGCCTCGAGGTCCGCGACGCGCGAGGGAAGCTCCTCGCGGAAACAGCGATCCCGGAGCCGGGCGGGTCCGAGCCGCGCGTGACGCTCACGGCGGGATCTCTCGGCAGCGCGGGAACGCTTCTCGAAGCCGCCGCCGCCGCGCCGGGCAAAACGTGCCGGACCCTCTGGCGTTACCGCGATGGTCGCCTCCGGCAGATTCCGATCGTGGGACCCGGAGGACCGCTTCCCGACTGCGATTCGGACTGGTCCTCGCGATGGGAGAAGCCCGCCGAAGACGCGCCCGCGGAGTACGTGCGCGAGCGCTCGCGCAGAAGACCCAACGGGCTCTTGCGCCAGATCGAGGCCTTTCGCTGGGTGGGCTTCCGGCTGGAGCTCGACCCCGAGCGCTCGCGGTCGGAGATCAACGGCATCGAGATCCCGGCGTGGCACGGCGTCACGCTCTACCCGGCAACGGCCCTCGAACGGCTCTCCTCGCGTTTCGACCTGTCGCCCTTCCGGACGCAGCCGCGCCTGGAGTTCCTCGCCGACCGAGCGGAAGGGCTCTTCGAGCTTCGAATCGAAGGCGCGGATGGCGAGGAGAGACTGCCCGTCACAGCGGCGCAGCCGGGAGAGGAGAAGCGCGAACGGATCCTCGTGGCGGGCCCGGGAACCCGAGTCCGAGTGCTTCTTTCGAGCGACGGCGCCGCTCCTCTCGAGGCGCGAGTGCAGGAAGATGAGAACCGTCCTGTTCGCCTCTACCTGGCCCTGGCGAGGCAGACCGAGGAGGGCCTGCGGGTCTACGCCAGCGTCGAGCAGGAGCTCGCTCAGGAGTATCTGCCCGGCGCCTGGGCGACCGAAAAGGAAACGCTCCCGGTCGCCCTGGTCTCCGCTTCCCCCCCGCTCCTGCGGTTCGGCAATTCCGAAGTCTCACTGACTGTAGTTGGCGCGCCGAGAGGCGTGGACGCCCTTCTCCTCCCGAAGGACGGATCCCTTCCGTCCGCCGGGATCCTTCTCCAGGGGCCGAACGCCCTGTCCCGGGTACCGGTGCGCTGCAAGCCGGCCGCGGGAGCGGCCCCTCCGCGGTGCGAGGCCGCCGGACCGGGACAGACGTTCCGGCGCGTCGGCGCCCGCCTGAACGTCCGCTGAGATCCGCTATTCACGGGGTCGGTAGTTTTCTACCTCGAAGCTTCTCGCCTCGAGCCGCCCCGGCGTCGGGCCGCCTCCCTCGTCGGCACGCGACGGCCCTGCCGTGAAAGAGAGAATCGGGCCGTCGCTGGTCGCTCAGTCGCAGGGATGACGAGGCAAACGTTTCAGCGTGCCTTGCTCCTTCGCTCATCGCCTCCTCCGGGAGACGTCCCGCCGCCGAGGCTCTTACCCGGACTTAAGCGGCACTGCCAGCCCCGGAGCCGGCGGCGTTCCAGGAGGAGGCCTTGTCCGAGGGCACACATCACGGTGGTGACAAAGACTTGATGTCCCTGTGCCCGAGTGACCAGAGCGGCGGCCCGTCGGTGACGTTTGCGGCCTGGCCGCCGCGTGCCGACGAGGGAACGCCGACGGATCCGGGGCGTCTTTTCGAACCTGCGCACTCCGCATTAGCCCGATCTTGTAAAATCGCCGCAAACCCATGGATCTGGCGACACTCGGGCTCTTCGTGCAGACGGCCGGCGTCGGTCTGCTTGCCGTCATCTTTCTGTACGTCTCCCGCGAGAACCGCGACCGCGTGCTTGCCGCCATGGGCTACGCCTGGCTCTTTCTCTTCCTGGCGCTCCTCTCCACGGTGGCGCTGACGGGAAGCGACGTCCCCTTCGGGAACTTCCCCTACCAGTACCTGAAGGTCCTCTACTTCGTCACGCTCGTCGTCGCCGCGGACAGGATGTCGCACGATTCTCCGCTCGCGCGGCCACTCGGCGTCGCCGCGCTCGCCGCTGTGGCCCTCTCGTTCGCCATCGTCTTCCTCGCGCGTTCCGGCTCGGTCTTCTATGCGATTCACATGGCCCTCGGGGCGCTCGCCTGGTCGCTCGCCGGTCTCCTCGTCCTGAAGACCCGTGTCCGGGGGCTGGGCAGGACGCTCTCCGGCCTCGTGGCGTTTCTGACCGCCTCCGTCCACATCGCCTACGTGGCGCTCTTCGCGAGCTCGGCCGTGCACAACGACCGGCCGCTGCCCGTGCTCGCCTACATCGGTTTCTACGACCTCTTCCTCGAGATGCTCTTCGGAATCGGCCTGATCATCTGGTCCATGGAGGACACGGAGCGAAAGCTCGAGAGCATCCGCGCCCGGACCCTGGACGACACCCTGCGGTCTCGAAAGCGGGCGCAGGTCGATCCGCTCACGGAGACCTACAACCGGCTCTTCCTCGACGAATACAGGCCAGTGCTCTCGCGAGACCCGGCGGGCGGCTCTATCGTCCTGATCGACATGAACGGTTTGAAGTCGATCAACGACCGCGAAGGGCACGAGGAAGGAGACAAGGCCATCTGGACCGTGGCCGCCGCGATCAAGAAGCTGGTTCGCGCCGACGACTACGTGATCCGCTGGGGAGGCGACGAGTTCCTGGTCGTCCTGCCGGGGATGGAGGAGGAGGTCGCACGGAAGCGCTTCTACATGCTGCAGGCGAAGATCGAGGAAGTGCGCCAGTCGCCCCGGCACGAGGACCGGGCCTACAAGAAATTCCTCTCGGCCTCCGTCGGGGTCACCCCGTACTCACAGCGCGTTCCTTTCGACAGCGCCGTCGAGATCGCGGACAAGGCCATGTACGACCGGAAGAAGGCCTACAGGGAGACGCTCGAAACACCCATGCCGCGCCCGAGACAGACCCCCGTGCGCCCGCTCGACAAACCGAACTAAGCTTTGATTCGTAGTTGGTGATCGTTCCGACCGGATCACCGGTCATCGAACCGGAGTTTGGAAAGAGCCGATGAAATATTTCTGGACGGATTGCCCGATGTGCCAGTGCCACCTCGCGGTCAACTACTCGGAGTCGCCGGCGGGGATCTCCGGGTCTCTCCGCCGCTGGTCCCCCGATCGCTCGATCAACGACGGGCGGGCGGTGCGGATCGCGCGCGCGGAGCTGCCTTCGACCGGCGGCTTCACCGTGACCTGCCCCTGCGGTCAGACGATCGAAGCGCCCGCCAAACCGGACGCCGTCAGCGCCGAGCGGGAGGGCGACCTGAGGGTGAAGCTGGGGGAGTAGAAGCCGATCGGGTGATCTGCGATCGGGTGATCGGGTGATTGTCCCGGACCTGAACTACTTTTTCAGCAGGACCACCGTCGCGCCAAACCCTCCTCGGTCGGGCGGCGCATCGTAGAAGTCCGCCACTCTCGAATCTCGCGCCAGCAGCCGGCAGACCTCGGCCCGGCGAATGCCTTTTCCTTTTCCATGGATGATCCGGACCTCGCTCCATCCCCGCTTGATGGCCTCGTCGAGATAGTCGGCGAGCGCATTGGCCACATCTTGCGGACGGAACGAGTGCAGGTCGAAGGAATCCTCAATCGGGATTCGAGTCTCTTCTTCAATCACCCGATCACCCGATCACCCGATCGCCAGATTCCTCACACCTCTTCGATCACTACGGTCACCGGCATCGCCGCCTTTGCGACCTTCGAGATGATGCAGTACTTCTCGGCGAGCGCGAGGGTCTTCTCGACCTGAGCCTTCGGCCCGGCCAGAAGAGAAGCCGGGACGCGGGCATGGATGGTCGCCTTGAGAAGTTTGTAGCCTCCGGCGGGGTCGGGCCCCAGATCCCCCGAGACGCGAACGGCAGGCTCGGCGTAGGCGACGCCCAGCTTCTTCAGGAAGATCGCCCACGTGTTGACGAAACAGGCCGCCACGGCGCCGAGCAGCAGCTCCTCCGGGTTGGCGCCGACGCCGCAGCCGCCGAGAGCTTTGGATCCCCCGATGGGGATCGAGATATCCCCTTGCGGAAGCTTGAGCGAGCCGCACCCCGTCCCGTCTCCCGTCCACACCGCGCTCGCGTCAAAGACATGCACCTCCGCGGGTCCGGCCATAAGATCACCCTCCGCCGTGATCTTCGCACACAGCCACCGAGCGGCTGCCGCCGCGATCGCCGCGGTTTTCTGGGGCTGCGCCACGCCTCCGCGGCCGACGCCGGAGGCGGTCGAGCGCGCGGCGAACCCTCACGCGATCGTGGAGGGGCGCGTTCTCGATCGACAGGGTCGTGCCGTATCCGGAATCCTGGTCCGAGCGCTCCCCCGCGGGAAGGACATCGAGTGGTCGCCGCCGGCCATCACGGACTCCGAAGGCCGGTTCCGGCTTTCGCTCGTCGCGCCCGCCGAGTACGGCTTCCTGTTGCTCTGGCAGGGGCGCACCGTCATTACCCGGGAAGAGGACGATCCCGCACGCATCCGGGTGGCCGTCAAGCCGGGAGAGCACCGCGAGGGAATCGAGTTGCTCTTCCTGCGCGACGAGTGGAACGCCATCCCCTGACAACGGCCTCCTGGCGCACTGCCCATTCGGACGGGGTCCAACCCTGGCCGGTCTGCGGACCTCGCGAAAGGCGCGCCAGACGCCGCTGCCCGCACCTGTCCTAAAGCACAGTTGATCGTCCGGTCATGCGGGTGCTATCCAAAGCCTCAAATACCCGGCCTCGACAAGCGCGCAGACACGAAAAAGGAGGCTCGGATGAAACGACCGAACAGTTCCAGGACACGTTCCTCGGGCCACGCGCCGGCGCTCGCGATCGCCTTCCTCCTTCTGGCGGGCGATCTCGTGTTCGGCGCGCGGGTCTCGCAGGCCCAGGGACTCTGGGGGTCCTCCTCCGAGGTAGGCCCCAACGCGAGCAGCCTGTTCACGATCGACCCGGCCACCGGCCTGGCGACGCTGGTGGGCCCCACGGGCTTCGCCGACGCCATCAGCGGCGTCAAGTTCGATCCGCAGACGGGCGCGCTGTACGGCATCCTCGGCTACGATTGCAGCGGAGCGCGCCTGATCACGATCAATCCGTCAACCGGCGCGGGTACTCTCGTCGCTCCCTTGATCGGCTCCGGATTCGACGGCAGCACCATGGTCTTCTGCGGGGGCGGGTCGGACGGGCTGGCTTTCGCTCCCGACGGCACTCTCTACGCCGCGGGCTTCGACCTGGGAACCGCCCTGATCCTTCGCGTGGACAAGAGCACGGGAGCGGTCCTGGACTCGAAGGTGGTCGAGGCGAACATCGCCGGGCTGGCATTCGATCCCCAGGGGAAACTGTGGATCTCCAACGGGGACGCTACCGGTCTTCCCCTGCTCCACACTCTCGATCCGGCGACGGGTTCGTACACCTCCACGCTCACGCTGTCGGAGTACGTCGTGATTTCGGACCTGGCGTTCGCGCCGGACGGGACCCTGTACGCGGCTCTCTCCGACGAAGACAAGCTCGCGACGGTGAACACGACGACCGGCGTGGTAACGAGAATCGGCTCGTTCGGAGGCGACGTCGGGGGGATGTCCGGGCTGGCGCTCGGCATGGCGGTTTCCCAGTTGACGGCTCTCGGGCCGGCGCACCTCTGGGTCGGCCTGGCGAACAGCAATGACTCCGGCGCCGCGTTCGACCTGCTCGCCGAGCTCTCTCGCAACGGCGAACCGGTGTCTTCCGGCCTGTCTCGCTGCGTCACGGGGCTCTCCCGCAATCCGACCGAG
>JAWOLE010000062.1:0-10824 GCA_033853815.1 Thermoanaerobaculia bacterium | reverse complement strand
TCGGGCCCGCCTCCCTCGTCGGCACGCGACGGCCCTGCCGCAATACCAGAACCGGGCCGTCTCTTGTCGTTCGGTCGCATGGACAGCGAGGCACTTGATCCTCCGTGGTGTGCTCCCTCTCTCAAGCCTCCTCCGGGAGGCGTCCCGCCGCCGGGGCTGGCAGCCGCGCTTGAGCGGAACTAAGAGCCCTGGAGACGGCGGCGTTTTCCGAGGAGGTGATGGGTGACGAGCATGGAAGAGCGACGCTGGCGCCTCGGTGAGACTGCGAGGAACCTGCAGCGCCGGCCGGTTGGGACTCTTGCGGCAGGCCGGCGCGTGCCGAGGCGGGAAATGCCGACGGCTCCAGGGCGGCCTTTCCGCATCATCAATTCAATCGAGATCACCACGAAATTAGACATGACCGGGTCAGCGGTAGGGGAAGACCCAGTTGACGAAGGCGCGCCACTCGTTCTGGGTCTTGCGCGCTTCGAAGAAGCCCGTGTAGGTCGTCTTCCGGCTGTACCAGGAGTAGCCCGCGCCGGCCCCGAGGGGTCCGATGAGAGGGACGCGCGCCACCGCCCGAAGAAACTGGAGCGTGTTGGTATCGGAGCTCCCGCTGACCGTACGCGCCCAGAGGACGCCGTAGCCGGCCCCCAGGATCTCGCGCCCCCGGCGGTAGAGCCGCGCCTCCGCCCGCACGCCCCCGCCGGGCGCGAAGTCGTAGTTGCGGCCCGTCTGCGGCACCGTGAAGTCGGTCGTCTGGACGGCGGCGAGCGGAAAGGCGACCACGGTCGCGTCCGTCACGGCGAACAGCTCCGGCCGGATCACATATCGCGACAGGAGGCCAGCGGAAATGATCTGCGCTCCGAAGACCTGCGATGCGTTGTTCAGGTATTCGTACTCCTGGGAGAAGCCGGCGATGTGGCGGACCGCGGACTCGGGGTCGGTCAGCTCCCATCCTTTCAGGATGCCCCTCTCCTCGATCCGGGAGAAGGGAGCGCCTCCCGGGGTGTTCACGTCGAGCCCGAACCAGAAGGAATCAAAGGGATTCCGGATGTCGCCTTTGAAGGGGTCGCCGTACAGAGCGGAGATCGAAAGGATTCCCTGGTCAGGATGCGGAACGTCCTCCTGGATGTGGCGGTAGCCGAGGTCTCCCGACACGCTGAAGCCCGCGGGGAAACGGTCTTCGGGGTTCGGAGCCTCGCGCGTCATGTCGCCACGGAGGAACCGGTTGATCGCCCCGACCGGATTCACGATCCCGGCGGCGACCTCGCGCCAGAGGCGGTTGGCGCCGGTCGCCGTGTTGTCGAGGATGAGCACGGAGAGGCGGTGCGCGACTTCGCCCCGGGTCATGCCTCCGAGCGTCGTGTTGACGAGGTCGTTGATCGAGGGAGCGGTGTTCTCCATGCAGCACTCCCATATGAGGCTTCCCGTCAGCGAGAACAGGCTCGACTCCCAGAACCCGTAGCCGTTGGATCGCGCCGCGTCGAAGAAGAGACCCCCGTGGTATGGGTGCGAGGACTGGTTGACCCGGAAGTGGTCGGAGTCGTACTGGAAGCCGGTCTTGAAGTTTTGCCGGACGGTCGCGATGGAAATGCGCGCGAAGTCTTCATTGTCGACGTAACGATCGAAGGCCCAGGGCAGGGCCTCGAGGGCCGCGAATTCCGCGGCGGCCGCGAAGAAATGTTTCGGCCGCGGCGCCGTCACGGCGTTGGGCGGCGGGGTCACGGCGAGGCGCGGCGGAGGGGTTGCATCGGTGGATGCCGCGGCGAGCGCGTTCTCAGGCGTGAGAGCGATGCCGCCCGCGGGCGGGAGCTCGAAGCGAGCGAAGGAAGCCAGATGAAAGCTGGCGCGGTCTCCCGGTTGCCGGTTTTCCTGCGCCGGCGCCGGTCTCGCGTGCAACGCCGCCCCGATCAGAGCGATTCCGGCGACACGGCATGGCAGGCGAAGGGCTCGTACGAGCGTTTCCGTTGGCATAATGCGGCGCGGCCCGCGAACGGGGCCGGTTCTCCGGGAGACTCTGCGAAAACCGAGCCAGCCCGCGCCCGGAGAGGATCCGCCGAGGATTCAACGGCTTCGGAGATCGGCGTCAGAACCCGGGAGGCCGCTCCTTCGTGACTCCGAAAGCGCGCTCCAGGGCGATGCCGGCCCTGCCGATTGTTCCCTCATCGAAGAGCCTGCCGACGAGCGTCACGCCGTGCGGCACTCTGCGTTTCGACGAGAACTTCGGCAGCGGCCGCGCCGGGTCGGGGGCCCAGTCGCTGCGGGCCTGCGTCACCTCGACGAACCCGGCCGGAAGCGTCAACGCGGGGTGGCCCGTGAAGTTCGTGATCGTCAGGATCTCGTCGCGCAGCGCGGGCACCAGCAGCAGGTCCACCCTGTCGAAGAGGCGGGCCATCTCCTGCGCCACCTTCCGGCGCAGGCGGTCGGCCTGCACGAAATCCACGGCCGAGAGAAAGCGGGACTGCCGGAACGTGTTCGGCCAGGCATCGGGGACCTGCATCTTCAGTTGATCGACGCCGCGCGAGAGGGTGAGCTCCTCGAACGCGGCGGCCGCCTCGGCGAAGAGGATCGTGTTGAGCGAGCCGTAGGGCCAGTCCGGAAGCGAGACTTCCACCGGCGTCATTCCCAGGCGCCGCGCCGTCTCGAGCGCGGCGCGGTCCACATCCGTCGCCGGGCTCTCCTTCATCCAGGCGGGGAAGAACCCCACCTTGAGCCCCGCGACGGGAGCCCCGGCATCGAAGTCGAGCCGGGCGGGGACGCTCGAGAGGTCGCCCGCGTCCGGGCCGGAGATCGCCGCGAGGACGAGAAACGTGTCCTCGACGCTCCGGGCCATGGAGCCCAGCTTGTCGAGCGACCAGCAGAGCGTCATCGCGCCCGTGCGCGCCACGCGCCCGAAGGTCGGTCGCAGGCCGGTCACGCCGCAGCGCATCGACGGGTCCACGATCGACCCCTCCGTCTCGCTGCCGATCGAGAACGCGACCAGGGCCGCCGCCGTCGCGGCGCCCGGACCGGCGCTGCTGCCTCCGGAGCCCTCCTCCGGGAGCCAGGGATTCATCGTCTGGCCGCCGAACCAGACGTCGTTCAGGGCGAGCGCGCCCAGCGAGAGCTTGGCGAGGAGGACCGCGCCGGCTTTGTGAAGCCGCGCAACGACGGCCGCGTCGGCGTTTGGGACGCGGTCGCGGTAGGGCTCGGCTCCCCAGGTCGTTCGAATACCCTTCGTGTCGAGCAGGTCCTTGGTCCCCCAGGGAATCCCGTGAAGAGCGCCGCGGTAGGTTCCCGCCGCGCTCTCCGCGTCGGCGCGGCGGGCCTGCTCGAGCGCGAGGTCGCGGGTCAGAGTGATGACGCACTTCAGTTTCGAATCGAAGCGTTCGATCCGGTCGAGATAGATCCGCGTCAGCCGCTCGGAGGTCAGCGCGCGCGCCTCGATCCAGCGCGAGAGGGCCGTCACGGGCGCGAACGCGATGTCCTCGTCGCGCCGGGGAAGCGGCGGCGGGCTCGCGGCGCTGCGGACGAACCGATCGCGGGTCGGGCCGGCGGAAGCGCCCCGGATCACGGGGTCCCAGCGCGTCGCGGGCGCGAGCGACGGCTCGAGAGGCACCTTCCTCGGTCCCGTGCGCCGCTCCATCGTCGCGGCCATCGACTCGCGCCAGTTGCCCGCGGCCTGCGCGCGCTCGGCCGCGGTCATCTCGACGCGCGCGAGCTTCTCCGCCTCGGCGAAGGTCGCCACGGTGACCGGCGGCCCGACGGGCGGCGCCGTGCCGAAGGCCGGCGGAGTCCCCGCGACCGGCGTGACCTGCGGGGCAGGCCCGGGCGTCTGCGCCTCCGCGACCGCTCGACCCGCGGCGGCGGCGGCGACTCCGACAGCGGCAAGTCCGAGGAACTCACGTCGAGATTCGGACATGGCATCCTCCTTCGGCAATCCTAGACGGCCTGCCGACTCTTAGAGAAACGTTAAATCTTCGAGATCTTTCTCTCTTGCGGCACGGCCCCTGCACCGGCGCTCGGAGGTGACATATCGGTCGCTCTGTCCCGGAAGGAGGCCGTCCATCAAACGATTTCCGTGTCCTGATGTCTTCGCTGAACGCCACTCCGCAGCTTTTTCGCATGACAGGAGGTAACCATGTTCTCGCGTCTCGTCACGTATCTTTGCCTGGCCCTTCCCGCCGCGGTTTTCGCTTTTCTGCCGCAGTCACTGGCCGGGCAGCCCTACCTCGACAACTTCAGCACGGTCAGCCTCGTCGCCTCCACGGTCCCGGGCATTGGAGACGTGAACCCGTACGGCACCGTAGTCGTTCCGCAGTCTGTCGGCTCGCTCACGCAGGGTAACGTCCTGGTCAGCAACTTCAATAACAGCTCGAACCTGCAGGGAACGGGAACGACGATCATGCAGATCAGCCCCGGGGGAACGGCGAGCCTCTTTGCCACGATCGACTCGAGCAACCCCAGGGTGAGCCAGTGTCCCGGGGGGGTCGGGTTGACGACCGCCCTGACGGTGTTGTCACGCGGCTGGGTGATCGTCGGGAGCCTGCCCACCTCCAATGGAATGTCTGCGACAGCGAGCGCAGGCTGTTTGATCGTCCTCGACAGCCAGGGCCACGTCGCTGAGACTTTTCAGGGAGGGGGCATCAACGGGCCCTGGGATATGACCGCTTTGGACGAGGGCGACGAAGCCTTGTTGTTCGTCACCAATGTGCTCAACGGGCCCGTCACGCGTGGCAAACCGCATACGGTTCGCAGGGGCACCGTGCTGCGCCTCACTCTGGACGTACCGATGCAGGGCGGCGACGAGCTTCCCGAACTCGAGCAAACGACCGTCATCGGATCGGGTTTTTCTGAAACCGCAGATCCAAACGCGCTCGTCATAGGGCCGACCGGTTTGGGCCTGGCGTCCAATGGCACGCTCTTCGTCGCCGACACCCTCAACAACCGGATCGCCGCGATTCTGCATGCGGCCACGCGAGGGGACTCGGCCGGGACGGGCCTCGACATCAGCTCCAACGGAGCGCTCCTGGGCCCGCTCGGGCTTGCGATCGCGCCCAACGGAGACATCATCACCGCGAACGGAGGTGACGGGAATCTCGTCGAGACGACGCCGGCCGGCCAGCAGGTGGCCGTCATGCTCGTCGAGCCGGCCGGGGCCGGTACGCTCTTCGGGCTCGCGATCGTGCCGGGCGGGGGCGGCGTCTATTTCGTTGACGATGGGGACAACACCTTGAAGGTCCTGCACTGAGCGCGATTCCTCCGGCGATTGCCTCCGGGCGGCTGCGAAGCCGCCCGGTCGCTCTGCGCCGGGAGGTCGGTCGCAGGCGCGGGACAGCGCCCGGTCACCAGACGTGGACGCGGTCGGGAGGCGCGAGGTAGAGGGCCTGGCCGGGCTTGACGTCGAAGGCTTCGTACCAGGCGTCGAGGTTGCGCACCGTGTCGGCGCGGTACTCGGGCGGCGCGTGGCCGTCGGTCAGGATCCTCTGCCGCAGCGCCGGTTCCCGGATCTTCGACCGCCAGCTCTGGGCGAAGGCGAGGAAGAACTGCTGATCTCCCGATAGCCCTCCGACGGCCCGGGCCGGCTTGCCGCCGAGAGAGAGTTTGTACGCGTCGTAGGCCGCGGCCAGGCCCGCCACGTCGGCGATGTTCTCGCTCAGGGTCTGCTTGCCGTTGACGGCCAGGTCGGGGAAGGGGCGGTAGCCGTCGTACTGCTTCACGAGGGCCGCCGCCGAGGACCGGAAATGGGCGAAGTCCTCCTTGGTCCACCAGTTGGCGAGCTTGCCCGCCGCGTCGAAGAGCGCTCCCTGATCGTCGAAGCTGTGGCTGATCTCGTGGCCGATCGTCGCGCCGGTGGCTCCGTAGTTCAAGGCCGCCGCGGCCTTCGGATCGAACCGGGGCGGCTGCAGGATCGCGGCCGGGAAATTCAGAGCGTTCATCGCCGGAAGGTTGACGGCGTTGACGGTCTGCGGCGTCATCACCCACTCGGAGCGGTCCACCGGCTGACCGAGTTTCTTCAGGTTCCGCCGGTACTCGAAGATCTCTGCGCGCTCGGCGTTGCCCAGGGCGTCGCCGCGAACGACCCTGAGCTCCGAATAGTCGCGCCACCTGTCGGGGTATCCGACGTCCACCCTCAAAGCGGCGAGTTTCAACTTGGCCCGGGCCTTCGTCCCCGGCGCCATCCAATCCAGCCTGTCGATCCGGCGGGAAAACGCCGCGAGGAGGTTGCGCACCATCTCCTGCGCCCGCGCTTTCTCGGACGGCGGAAAGAATCGCCGGACGTAGAGCTTCCCCACGGCTTCGCCCAGGGCCGCGTTGGTCGCGTCCACCGCCCGCTTCCAGCGGTCGCGCTGCTTTGGCGTGCCTGTGAGAACGCGTCCGTAGAAGTCGAAGTTCTCGGCGACGAACTCCTTTGGCAGGAACGGGGAGGCACGCTCGATCGCCCGGAAGGAGAGGTAGTCCTTCCAGGTCTCCAGCGGCTCCGCGCCCACGAGGCGGGCGATTCCGGTGACCGCGCCCGGCTGCCAGACCACGAAGACGGACTGGGCTTCGAGACCGGCTGCCGCGAAGAATGCCGCCCAGTCGAGCCCGGGAGCGCGCGTCGCGAAGTCCTGCCGGGTCCAGTGGTTGTTTCCCTTCGCGACGTCTTCGGATTCCTCGCGGCTCACGTGCGTCTGGGCGATGCGGTGTTCGAGCTCGAGGATCCTCGCGGCCTTCGCCTCGGCGTCGGCCACGCCTTCGAGCTTGAGAACGGCGGCGATGTGCTGCTGATACTTCGTCCGGATGTCGGCCATGCGCGGCGACGGGTCGAGGTAGTACTCGCGGTCGGGCATCCCCAGGCCGCCCTGCAGGAGAAACGGGGAATACCGCGCCGGGTCGTCCAGGTCCTGCGCGACCCAGAGGCCGAAGAGGTTGCTCGTGTGGAGGTGCGTGTTGTTCAGCACGTCCACGTCGGCGCGCAGGGAGCCGCCGAGCGCCCGGGCGAGAGCCGCGCGATCCTCGATCCTGGCCACGTTCTCCAGAGCGGGATCGAGAGGCCTGGTTCCCTTCGCTTCGATCCCCGCCTCGTCCATGAAGCTCGCGTAGTAGTCCGCGATCTTCCGCGCCTCCGAGCCGGCGGGCGCCCGGCGCGCCGCCGCCTCCTTGATGAGCGCGGCCGTTCTCTGCGCCGCCAGCTCCGTCATGGCCGCGCCGACGCCATAGGAAGAGCGGTCGGCGGGGATTTCGGTCTTCTTCAGCCAGGTCCCGTTGGCGTAGACGAAGAAGTCGTCCCCCGGAGCGACCGAGCGCTCCATCCCCGCCAGATCGATGCCGCCGGTGGACGGCGGGGTCGCGGCCGCGCGCGGTTCAGGCGCCGCCGCCGATCCGATGGCCAGTCCGAGAATGATGGCGACGGCGCGCTGTACGCGGGAGCGGCTGTTCGGAATCACGATGAGACCCTCCTCTCGATTGCGGCAAGTACCAACGCCCTCGGTGCGAGGTCAATTCCGCTCCTCGCCCGGCGAAAAACCCCTGCCGGGCCACGCCGGAGCGGATAGGCTTGTCCGACCCGTTTCCAGACCGGTTCGCCGGGGAAAGGAGAGAGAAATGAAGACGACGCGGCGCGAATTCGTGAAGACCGCGGGAGCGGGGGCGCTCGGCGCCGCCCTGATCCCGGCTGTTGCCCAGGGCCGGGCGCCCGGCGCGGCCGACGCCAGCGCCTATGACGTCGCCATCGTCGGAGCCGGCGTGTTCGGGGCCTGGACCGCCTACCACCTCGCGCAAAAGGGGCGCCGCGTCGCCCTCCTCGACGCTTACGGCCCGGGCAACGCGCGCTCGAGCTCCGGGGGTTTCACCCGCGTCATCCGCATGGGTTATGGCGACCAGGAGATCTACACGCGCTGGTCCATGCGATCCCTGGAGCAATGGAAGTCGCTCTTCGGGCCTGTCGGACATCCGTCGTTCTTCCAGCAGGCGGGCGTTCTCTGGATGGCCCGCGGCGAGGACCCGCTGACGACCAAAACGCTGGCTACGCTCGAGCGGCTGAAGGTCGTCCACGAGCGGCTCGGGCGCTCGGAGCTGGAGCGCCGCTGGCCGCAGATCGACTTCGGACCGAACACGTGGGCCATCCACGAGCCCGACAGCGGTTTCCTCGTCGCCTTCCACGCCGTCCAGGCGGTGGTCCAGCTCGCGGAGGCCGCGGGTGTCGAGTTTCTCCAGGAAGCCGTCGTCCCGCCGACGGGCAAAGGGCGTCTGACCTCGATCGCGACGCGGTCCGGGAAGACGGTTGCCGCGGGCACTTTCGTCTTCGCCTGCGGTCCCTGGCTGCCCAAGGTGTTTCCGGATCTGCTGGGCGAGCGCATCTTTCCCACGCGGCAGGAGGTCTTCTTCTTCGGCCCCGCCCCGGGCGATGAGCGCTTTCATTCGCCGGCCATGCCCGTCTGGGTGGATTTCGCCGAGGAGATCTACGGCATTCCGGACTTCAAGGGGCGCGGCTTCAAGGTCGCGCCCGACCGTCACGGCCCTCCCTTCGACCCGGACAAAGGCTCGCGCGTGGTCACGCCCGAGACGCTGGCAAAAGTCCGGGAGTTCGTCGGCCGGCGCTTTCCGGCCTTGAAGGACGCGCCTCTCGTCGGCAGCGAAGTCTGCCAGTACGAGAACACGTCCAACGGCGACTTCCTGATCGACCGCCATCCGGAGCGCGACAACGTCTGGCTGGTGGGCGGCGGCTCGGGGCACGGCTTCAAGCACGGCCCGGCGGTCGGCGAGTACGTGACCGCCCGCATCCTGGAGGGCGGGAAGGTGGAGACTCGCTTCAGCCTCGCCACCAAAGCGAAGATCCAGAAACGGTCCGTTTATTGAGAGAAACGGCCGAGGCCGCCCCGGTCCCGGCTTGAAGACGGGACTCGAGACGGCCTCGATCAGCGTTCAGAAATCGACCCGGGTGTTCACGCCGAACGTCCGGGGCTGGTTGGTCAGATAACCCACGCGGGCGCGGAATCCCCGTTCGCGGTCGAGCGAGAGGAGCGCATGCTCGTTGGTCAGGTTGTTGACGTAGAACGCGACGTCCCAGATGTCGTGCCGGACGCCGAGCCGCAGGTTGACGAGGTCGTAGGCCGGTAGCAGCGGGTTGAAGGTGAACCCCGACTGCGTCAGCGGCCCGCCGATGGTGTTCTTCCCGAAGGAGTTCAGGTTCAAGGTCGTCCCGGTGATCCATCCCGCGTTGCCGACGCCCGGCTCCTGATCGGCGATCTCCGTGTATCGCGACCCCATGTGCTGATAGGTGGCCGTCACGTAGCCGTTGTACGTCTGCGCGATCGGCTGCTGGTAAGTGGCCGCCAGGGCGGCCTGGAGCTTCGGCACGCTCGGGAGGCGGTTGCCCGCCCGGATGCCGGTCGCCGCGATGACGTCCGGTGTGCTGTCCAGCGTGGACCGGACCGTCGAGTCCGTGTAGCCGGCCGAGAGAGAGAAGTCGAAATTGGTCGTGGGCGCCAGGGCGAACTCGACCTCGCCGCCGACGGCGCGCGCCTTCGGGACGTTGAAGATGAGCCGGGAAGAGCAGGAACCGGCGGTCACCGTGACCTGGAGGTCTTTGACGTCGTCGTAGAACGCCGACGCGCTGAAAACGCCGCGGCCCCCCAGGATCCGGGACTTCGCGCCGAGCTCATAATTCCAGGCTGTCTCGTCCTTCCAGGTGTCCCGCCCGCTGAACGTGACGAGATCCTGAGGCGAGCACAGGTTGACGAGAAGCGGATCGTTGACGCCGCCGAGGCGGAAGCCCTTGGCCGCCTGGGCGTTGATCGTCGTCGAATCGGTCACCTTGTAACTCGCGATGAAGCGGGGAGCGATGCCGTCGGCCTTGACGGAGCCCGGCTGGATCAGGGGATTTCCGTTCGCGTCCTCGCCGAAGAGACCGTCGAAGATCTGCTGCTTGTCCTCTTTGAAGTGGTAGTAGCGCAGGCCGGCCGTCGCGCTGAACCGGTCGGTCACGGCGAACGTTCCTTCGCCGAAGATCGCGTACTGGGTGAGCTTGTAGTGCAGGTCCGACCAGTACAGGAAATCCTTCGGCGCGTAGACGGAAGCCGTGGGGATGTGCGTGATCGCCTCGAAGCCTTCGACCGGGAGAGTCTGACTGTAGTGGCGCTTCATGTCGGCGTAGAACCCGCCGCCCACCCATTGGAAGCGGTCCTTCTCGTTGGCGCTGGAAAGACGAAGCTCCTGCGTCCATCCGCTGGCCCGCGTCGCGTCGTTGAGCGGCGCGTTGAGGGTGTAGACGTCCTCCGGTAGGCCGATCGAGCCGCCCGTGATGCTGGAGGTCAGCGCCCCCGCGTCGCGCACGACCAGGATGTCCCGGTTGGTGAAGGACGTGATCGACGTCAGCAGGGCCGGGCCGAAGTCGTACTTGATGTTCAGGTCCCCGAGCTCGAACTTGTCCGTGGTCGGCTCGTCGATCTGCGTGAACATCTTCTGGTCGCCCAGCGTCACCGGCGGCCGCGTCGTCGTGTAGGGATTCGCGAGGATGTTGAACACGTCCTCGCGGTTCCACCCGTCCATCGCGAGCTTCTGATAGACGAACCGCGGCGTGATCGTGAGGCCTTCGATCGGAGCCAGCTCGAGCGCGATGCGAGCTCCCTCCTTGTCTCCGGAGTTGACGTCCTTCTTGAGGGTCAGGTTGGGCTGCACCGCGTCCATCCAGCCCGCGAGCCGGTCGTAGTACGCGGCGACGCGCAGGGCCACCTTGCTGCTCAGAGGAGCGTTGAAGCCCGCCTTGAAATCTCCTCCCAGGCCGCCGGTATAGACGGATTGACCGCCGATTTCGCCGAAGACGCTCGAGCTGCCGATCTCCGGCTGGTTGGTGATGTAGCGGACCGTGCCGCCGACCGA
>JAWOLE010000061.1:0-11675 GCA_033853815.1 Thermoanaerobaculia bacterium | reverse complement strand
CGCAGACCGCCTCCAAGCCAGGGGAAAACAACCCCTCCAGGTCCTCGTCGCCGTAATGCGAAAACTGCTCGTCGGCCTCTACGGCATGCTCAAAAACCAGCAGCCCTACGACGGCAGAAAACTCTTCGCCTTCTCCTCTCCAACAACAACTTGATCCTTCAAGAGAGAATCTACGGCCACCAAAGGCGACCGCGGGACTTCGTGTCTCCAAAGCGTCACCATACGCGTGCAGCCGCCTTGAAAAAGGGTGCCGGACGCGGAGTATTTTTCGGATCGAGGCCGGCTCTTACCTCTCCAGGTCCGGCATCGTCCCGGCGGGGGGAATCGGCTCCGGAAAGACGATTGCGGTCCCGTGGATCGGGAGGAGCGCGGTGTGGCTCCCGTCGGTGAAGTCGAGTATCACTTCGTAGTAACCGTCGGGCGAGATCGTGACCAGCCGTCCGGCCCTGTTCTTCAACTCCATCGCCGGGCAATAGATCGCGACGAGCGCGGGAAGGTCCATCGGAACCTCCTGAATTGCCGATTGATGATTGCCGATTGACGATTGAGTACGAAATCCAGGATCAACTCAACATTCAATCTTCAAATCTTCATTCTTCAATCTTTCAATCCTTCGATTATCTCCCGCATTTCCTCCCAGGAGACCACCCGGACGCCAAGAGAGCGGGCCTTTTCGAGCTTGGAGCCGGCCTCCTCGCCGGTCAACAGGAGGTCGGTCTTCTTCGAGACCGAGCCCGTCACCTTCGCGCCGGCGGCCGCCAGCCGTTCTGCCGCTTCCTCGCGCGTCACGTCGGGCAGCGTGCCGGTGATCACGACGGTTTTGCCCGCGAGCGGCCCTTCCCGCGGCCGCTCCGGGGCCCGGGACTCAAAGTTCACGCCATGGCGGCGGAGCTTCTCGATCAACTCGCGATGCCTGGGGTGGCGGAAGTAAGAGGCGACGGCGGCCGCGGTGGCCGGGCCGACCTCTTCGGCGGTCTGAAGCTCTTCTTCGCTCGCCCGGGCGAGCGCGTCGAGCTTGCGGAAGCGTCCACCCAGGATCGCCGCCGCCTTCTCCCCGACGTGGCGCAGGCCCAGGGCGAAGACCAGCCGGGACAGATCGTTCTCTTTGCTCCTCTCGATCTCGGCGACGAGGTTGGATGCGGACTTCTCGCCCCACCGCTCGAGCTCCACGAGGTCCCCGACCCTCAAGTCGTAGATCGACGCCACGTCGGTCAGGAGCCCGGCAGAGACGAGCTGATCCACGAGCCGGTCCCCCAGCCCCTCGATGTTCATCGCGCGCCGCGAGCAGAAGTGCCGCAGGGCCTCCCGGACGACCGCCGGGCAGGAGGGATTCACGCAGCGCGTCGCGACCTCGCCCGGCTCGCGCACGACGGGGTCGCCGCAGACCGGGCAGGCGGCCGGCATCACGAAGGGGATGGAGTCTGAGGGCCGCTTCTCGGAGAGGACCCGGACGACCTTGGGGATGACGTCGCCCCCCTTCTCGACCACGACCGTGTCCCCCACGCGGACGTCCTTTCGCGAGAGGTCCTCGTAGTTGTGGAGGGTCGCCCGCTTGACGGTCGTGCCCGCCAGCTGCACCGGAGACAGATGCGCGACCGGGGTCAGCACGCCGGTGCGCCCGACCTGGACCGAGATCGCTTCGACGACCGTCGTCTTCTCCTCGGGCGGGTACTTGTAGGCGAGCGCCCAGCGCGGAGACTTGGCGGTCGACCCGAGGCGCTCCTGGAGGCTCCGGTCGTCCACCTTGACGACGACCCCATCGGTCTCGAACTCGAGAGACCGCCGTTTCTCCCGCCACTCCTCGACGAACTCCCGCACCTCCTCGAAGCTGGCGCAGCGCCGGGAGTTGGGGTGGACACGGAAGCCGAGCCCGCGCAACCTCTCGAGCGCCTCGGACTGCGAGGCCGGAAGGGGCGTCCCCCGGACGATCGCGTAGAGCCAGGCCTCGAGCCCGCGCCGGGCGGCGATGCGCGAGTCGAGGAGCTTCATCGTGCCCGCCGCGGCGTTGCGCGGGTTCGCGAAGAGCGGCAACCCCTCGGCCTCCCGCGCGGCGTTCAGTCTCTCGAAGGCCCTCTTCGGATAGAAGACCTCCCCGCGAACCTCGAAGGGACCCGTCTCGGAAATCTCGAGCGGGATCGACCGGATCGTGCGGACGTTGCCGGTGACGTCGTCGCCGCGAAACCCGTCCCCCCGCGTCGCGCCGCGCGCGAGCACGCCGTTCTCGTAGGAGAGCGAGATCGAGAGCCCGTCGATCTTCAGCTCGGCCACGTACGCGGGCGGCTCCCGCCCGAGCAGACGGCGCGCGCGGGCGCGCCAGGCCTCGGCTTCCTCCCAGGAGTAGGCGTTCTCGAGCGACAGCATGGGGATCGCGTGCGGGACAGTGGCGAAGCCCTCGGCCGGGGTCCCTCCGACCCGGCGCGCCGGAGAGCCGGGGGTGGCGAGCTCGGGGTACCTCTCTTCGAGCGCGACGAGCTCGCGCATCAGCGCGTCGAACTCGGCGTCGGTGATCTCGGGCCGACCCTCGACGTAGTAGAGCCGTTCGTGCCGGAGGATCTCGGTGGCCAGCTCCCGCGCCCGCCGGCGCGCGTCTTCGGGAGCGCGGGCCGGCCCTCCCGCGGCGGTCCCGGCCCCCCTCTCTTCGGCCGTTTTCGCCATGCGCGCCATGCTACAGTGCCGCGAATGCTGTCGGCAAAGGCGGCGACGATCGGCCGCGCCCTGCTGCAGACCGTCGCGCTCGCGATGCCGGCCTCGGCGCTCGCCCAATCGGCGCCCCTGACGCCTCCGACGGCCTCGTACGAGATCTCCTGCCGCCTCGACGCCAACAGGAAGACGATCGAGGCCACCGAGCTTCTGACCTGGACGAACCGCACGTCGCATCCGAGTGCGACGCTCCAGTTCCATCTGTACCTGAACGCCTTCCGCAACACGCTCTCGACGTTCTGGAAAGAGTCGCGCGGCGTCGGGCGGGACGGCCAGCGGATGCTCGAGTCCTGGGGCTCGGTCGAGATCCTCCGGATGACGCTCCAGGACAACACCGATCTTCTTCCGACGCTCTCCTACATCGCGCCCGACGACGGCAATCCCGACGACCGCACCGTTGCCGAGGTCCGGCTCCCCCATCCGGTCGCGCCCGGCGAGACGATCGCCGTCGCCATCGACTTCCGCTCGACGCTTCCGCGCGTCTTTCGCCGCACCGGGTACAAGGGAGACTTCTTTCTCGTCGCGCAGTGGTTTCCGAAGGTGGGCGTCCTCCAGGAGGGTGGCTGGAACTGCCACGAGTTCCACGCGTGGAGCGAGTTCTTCTCCGACTTCGGCGATTACGACGTGTCGATCGATCTGCCCGCGCGTTACCGGGGGAAGGTCGGGGCCCCCGGCCGGCAGGTCGAGGAGCGGCTTTCCCCCTCGGGCGACCGGGTCGTGTACCGCTTCCGGCAGGCGAGCGTCCACGACTTCGCCTGGACCGCCGACCCCTCCTACCTCGTCGTGAAGGACCGGTTCCACGAGGCGGGACTCCACGACGTGGACATCACGGTGCTCCTCCAGCCCGAGCACGCGGGCCAGGCGGAACGGTATCTGCGCGCGGTCAAGGCCGGCATGTCGGGCTACGGGCGGGTCCTCGGCGCCTATCCCTATGACACGCTGACGGTCGTGGACCCCCCCTGGGGGGCCCGGGCGGCCGGAGGCATGGAGTACCCGACGTTCATCACGGCGGGCTCCTCGGTCTCAGCGCCCTCCTCGGTGCACAGTCCCGAGGGCGTCGTGGTCCACGAGTTCGGACACCAGTTCTTCTACGGCCTGCTCGCCTCCAACGAGTTCGAGGAGCCCTACCTGGACGAGGGGTTCAACACCTACATGACCGACCGCGTGCTCGCGGCCACGTACGGAGTCAACCACGTGGCCCTGTCGGTCTTCGGCCTGCGCCTCCCGCTCGGCATCGATCTGCGCTACCCGGTGGACGTCAACCGCCGCTACTTCGCCCTCGCCACGCGCGACATTCACGCGACGGCGAGCTGGCGGTTCCGCGACGGCGCGATGTACGGCGCGGCGAGCTATTCCCACACGGCCCTGGCCCTCGCCACGCTCGAGCGCCTGCTGACGACGAACACCATGGACCGCGCGCTGCGGCTCTACGCGGACCGGTGGCGCTTCCGGCATCCGACCCTCAAGGACTTCATCGCCGCCGTCAACGACACGGCCGGCCGCGACTGGACCTGGTACTTCAACCGGACCTTCCTCTCCTCGGGGTCCGTGGACTACGCGGTCGAGGAGGCGACGAGCGCGCCCTCGAGGCCCCCGAAGGGCCTCTTCGAGAAGGACGGCAAGCTCGCGAAGGGCCCGCCGCCGGAACTGGCGAAAGCGCGGGGCTACGACAGCGTGGTGACGGTGACGCGCCGCGGAGAGACGGCCCTGCCCGTGGAGATCCTGCTGCGGTTCGAGGGGGGAAAGACCCACCGCGCCTCCTGGGATGGAGAGGCGCGTTGGATCCGATTCCGGGTTGCGAGCGGGCCGAAGCTCGTGGAGGCGATCGTGGACCCCGAGGAGAAGATCCTGCTCGACGACGACCGCTTCAACAACGGGCTCCGCGTGCAGGCGGATCCGAGGGCCGCCACCCGCTGGACCTCCCGGACCGTCTTCTGGACGCAGAACCTCCTCGATTTCCTGACGGCGGCCTGGTGAACCCGCGGCACGCGCTCTCCTGTTTCCTGAGAGGGCTGGCGCTCTCCCTCTCGAAGCCCTACCTCGCCGTCTCGCTCTGGCTGATCCAGCTGATGCTCGCCGCGGTGCTCATCCTGCCGATCTCCAACAGCCTCCATGCCCTGCTTGACCGCTCCGTCGCCGGCAGCCGCATGGTGGCCAACCCCGACTACGGCTTGTGGGAGACGCTCGAACGCAAGCATCCCGACCTGCTCGGCAACTTCTCGGACCTCGCAACCGGGCTCCTGTCGTCGGAGGGGGTCAAGTCCTCGCAACTGGCCGGGCTTCGCGGCGTGGGAGCGACCGCCGTCTCCCTCGCCTTCCTGGCGGTCGTGCTGCACGCGTTCGCTCTCGGCGGCGTCTTCGGCACCCTGCGCGAACCCCAGGCCTCGCTCGTGACCTTCGGGCGTGAAGGGATACGCCGCTTCCCGGCGTTCCTGATCTTCACCCTGGCCGCCCTCGCGGCGGCCGGGGCGGTCTATCGCTGGATCTATCTGGAGACGGGCCGGGCGCTGCGCGACCGGATGATGGAGTTGGACAGCGAGGGCAAGGCGCTGGTCGTCACCTTCGCGCGGGTCCTCCTGCTCCTCCTCGCGCTCGCTGCGATCAAGCTCCTGGCCGATTCCGTCCGCGCGACCTGGGTCGCCCGCCCCGACCTGCCGCCCATCTCGCGCTTCTTCGCCGGCATCGCGGCGGCCCTCTCGCGCCCCGTCCGCCTCTTCGGGATCCTCGTGTTCTACGGGCTCGTCACCGCGGCCCTCTATGCCGTCTGGCTCTGGCTCGACCCCTCCGCGGGAGGCGAGGCGAGGTTCGCGCTCGTGCCCCTCATCCTGACGCAGCAGGTCTTCGTCTTCGTCCGCCTGCTGGTGAAGGTGGGCTACTACGCCGGCGTCTCCGAGGCGCTGATGCGAGCGCCCTCTCCCGAATACTCGTACGTCTCGGTCACGGCGCCCGCCGAATCAGCTCCCTCGGGGGAAGCGCGGGCTCACGACGAAGCCCCGCTCGATCGGCCGGCCGGCGGCATCTAGGCGAAGCCGGTAGACGAAGGGCTGCCGCCGCAGCCCCGCCTTCCGATCGGTCTGCCAGGGTCCCGAGAACCACGGGAGGAACCGGAGGTCCTCCCAGGTGATCGCCGCTCCCCCGTCGGGCTCCGGGTCCACCGTCGCCAGGGGAAAGCGCGCGAACGCGAGGTAGGTCTTCACGTCCGGCAGCGCACGCGCCGCCGCGAGCAGGCGCGAGTCCGGCGGCTTCCGGAACTGGAGAAGGACGGCGCGCGAGGGCGGAGGATAGAAATCGGAAAGGCTCCTCAGGATCTCCGAGAAATGCTCCGGCGGCCTGGGGTTGGGGACTCCCCGCGCGAAGGGTCCGATGTCGAAGAAGGCGGCGTGGATTTCGCCGTCGCGGTCGCTCAGCCCGAGCCAGCGAAACGGCGAAAGGAACTGCGGCAGCACCGCGATGCGCGCGCCAGCCGTCGGGGCGTCGATCCGCTTCCACGCCGCGAGCGCCCGGCCGTGCTGGACCGCGCAGAAGGCCACGTACGCGCAGAGAAGGGCCGTTCCGGCCGCCGCGATCACCCGGGCCCGCTCCCTCCAGAGGAGCGCCGCGACGAGCGCGACCGCCGCCGTGCCTGTCAGGAACGGATCCAGGATGAAGACCCAGTCGAGCGAATAGCGGGCGCGAGAGAGAGGCACGAAGAACATGGTGCCGAAGGAGGTGATCCAGTCGAGCAGGATGTGGCTGGCGATGGCCGCCGCGCAGAAGGCCCAGAGCCGGGACAGGCGGGCGCGCCGGAACGCGAGCCGGCTGATCAGGGCCAGGCCGAGGGCGAAGGCCGGAAGGGCGATGAAGGAGTGCGTCCAGCCGCGGTGATTGCGCAGGTAGCTCATCCGATCCGCCATGAAGAGGAAGTCGCAATCGGGGAACATCCCGGCGACCGCCCCCAGGATGAGCGCGCGGCGGGCCCCCGGCCGCGGCGTCAACGACCGCGTCAGGACGGAGCCGGCGATGCCGTGCGTGAGCGTGTCCATCAGGCTGGATTATTCACAGTCGACCGGCCAAAACGTTCCTCATGAGGTGACCTGAGCTCTGGTTTTGAAACTCTCGGCCGCTGTTCGCGTAGCGAACGCCCGCCGGCCGAGAGCCAAGGGAGCAGCTTCCGTGCCTTAGACACGAGGTCCAGGTCCTCAGTTCTCAGTCTTCAGTTTTCAGTTTTCGAAGCCTGAACTGACAACTGATACCTGAGAACCGATAGCTGTTAACCGATAAATCTAGGTTTCCCGCGTCGCGACGGGTGCGTCGCCGGGAGCTGGTGCGGTACTCCCCTTGGCTCCCGGCGGATGTCCCAGGTCGATCAGCTCGATCCCCGCGTGCTGCGCCACCGCGAGCGACTTCTCGTCGCGGTAGAACTCGCCGTAGTAGACGCGGGAGATCCCGGCGTTGGCGATCAGCTTGAAACAGGGCCAGCAGGGACTCGCGGTCGTGTAGAGCTCCGCGCCGGCGACCGAGACGCCGTTACGCGCGGCCTGGATGATCGCGTTGGCCTCGGCATGCACGGTCGAGACGCAGTGGCCCTCCTCGATGATGCAGCCGACGTCCTCGCAGTGCGGCAGGCCCCGCACCGACCCGTTGTAGCCGGTCGAAAGAATCGTCCGGTCGCGCGCGATCACCGCGCCCACGTGCTTGCGCGGGCAGGTCGCGCGCGTCGCCACCTGATGGGCGATGTTCATGAAGTAGGTGTGCCAGTCCACTCTTTCCGGCATCGCCGCGATTATGCCCCATGGTGTGTGGCAGAATGGCCGTCTCATGATCAAGGAGAGGCGCGTCGTCGTGACCGGCATCGGCGCGGTGACGTCGGTGGGGACCAACGTGCCGGACTTCTGGGCGGGCCTGCTCGCCGGAAGATGCGGCATCGGCCCGGTCACGCTCTTCGACGCCTCCTCCTACCGCACCCAGACCGCGGCGGAGGTGACGGACATCCCCGACGGCTTCCTGACCGCGGCCGAGAAGCGCCGCATGTCGCGGGCGGACCGCATGGGCCTGGCCGCGGCGACCGAGGCCGTCGCTCAGTCGGGCCTCGACTTCTCCCGGGAGGACCCGACGAGGATCGGCGTCGTTCTGGGCGGCGGCACCTCGGGACTCCTCGACTCCGAGGACTTCTTCTGGCGTCACTTAAATGGCAAGCCCGCCCGCCCGTCGCGCGTCTTGAACCACATGCCCGACGCGATCACGGACCGCGTGGCCCAGCGGTTCGGCCTCTCCGGGATCAAGTCCACCATCACGACGGCCTGTTCCTCCTCGGCCAACGCCCTGGGCTACGCGCATGACGCGATCGTGGCGGGTTGGGCGGACGTAATCCTGACCGGCGGTTCGGACGCGCTCGCGCGGCTGACCTACGGCGGCTTCAACGCGCTGCGCTCGGTGGATCCCGGCCCCTGCCGCCCCTTCGACCGCGAACGCAAAGGACTCTCGATCGGCGAAGCGGCGGGGATCCTCGTCTTCGAGGAGGCCGGACGGGCGAGAGCCCGCGGCGCGCCCATCCTGGCGGAGTTCCTCGGGTACGGGGTGACCTCCGACGCCTTCCACATGACCGCGCCGGACCCCTCCGGCGCCGCGGGCAGCCGGACGATCCGCGCCGCGCTCGCCTGCGCCGGCGTGGACGCGGAGCAAGTCGATTACGTCAACGCCCACGGGACCGCCACTCCGCAGAACGACTCGGCCGAGACCGCGGCGATCAAGGCGGCCCTGGGCGAGCGCGCCCGGCAGATCCCCGTCTCCTCGATCAAGTCCATGATCGGCCACTGCCTCTGCGCTTCGGGAGCAATCGAGGCGGTGGCCACGGTGCTGACCCTTCGCGACCAGCTCGTCCCGCCGACGATTCACTACGTGAACGCCGATCCCGCTTGCGACCTCGACTACGTCCCCAACGCCTCGCGCGAGGCGGACGTGGAGGTGGCGATCTCCAATTCGTTCGCTTTCGGCGGAAACAGCTCGGTCGTCGTCTTCGCGCGCCGGTCGTGACCCTTCGATTTCCCAGATGACTTCTCACGGCTGGATCACGGGCACCGGGGCCGTCTGCCCGCTCGGGCGCACGGCGTCGGAGTTCGCCCGAAGGCTCTTCGCCGGAGAGAGCGCGATCCGGCCGATGACATCCGAGGAGCGCGACGGCCTGCAGGCGACGCACGTCGCCCGCTGCGACGGCTTCTCGCCTCAGCCCGAGATTCCGGCGATGAAGGCGCGGCGCCTCGACCGCGGGAGCCAGTACGCCATCATCGCCTGCGCGCAGGCGATCGCGGAAGCGGGGTACGACGTCTCCAACGGCCCGGAACAGGTGGGGATCGCCCTGGGAACGGGCTCAGCGGGCGCCGGGCCCCTGACGGAGTTCCTCCGCGTCCTCCTGACCGAGTCTCCGGAAGCCGCCTCCCCCTTTCACTTTCCCAACACCGTTGCCAACGCGCCGGCCTCGCAGGTCTCCATCGAGTTGAAACTCTTCGGCCCCAATGTCACCATCACCCAGAAGGACCCGTCGGCTTTGAACGCTCTGCTGTACTCATGCCTTGCCCTCGCCTCGGGACGCGCGCGGGCCATGCTCGCGGGCGGCGTGGACGAATGGAATCCCGTTTACGCGATGGGCTTCGACCGCGTCGGAGCCCTCAAGGGCGAGAAGCGGACCTCGGGGATCGTCCAGGGAGAGGGGGGCTTCGCGGTCCTGCTCGAGTCCGAGGAGAGCGCGCGAAGGCGAGGGGCGCGGCCGCTCGCGCGGGTCTCCGGGGTCTCGATGGCCGGCGTCCCTTCCGAGCCCTACCGCTTCACCCCCGATTGCGGCGCGATCGAGCGGGCGGTGCGCGGAGCCCTGGACGACGCTCGCGTCTCCCCCGGGCAAATCCAGCTCGTGTTGCCCTCTCGCAACGGCGTCGCACCGATGGACAGCGCCGAGGAGGAAGTCCTCCGGACCGTCTTCGGGAAGCCGCCGATGGCCGTCTTCGTCAAGGACGCGATCGGCGAGATGGCCGCCTCGGGAGGCGGTCAGATCGTGGCCGCGTGCCGCGCCGTCGCCGGCGAGGGAAGCCCCCTGCCTCCGGAGGCCCGGCCGCGCCGGGTCCTCATCGATTCCTTCGGGGCCGGCGGAAATTTCCTGGCCGCGGTCATCGAGTCCGCGGACGTGCAGGCGTGAGCGCCCGGCCGCGCCCGGCGCCTCTGCGCGGGTTCTCCGTCCAGATCCCCGTGCGCTTCGCCGAGTGCGATCCGTACGGGGTCGTCTGGCACGGTCATTACGCGCTCTATCTCGAGCAGGCCCGGGAGGCGCTGACGGCCAAGTTCGGCTTCACCGCCTCGAGCGCTCTTTCCATGGGCTACCGCGTGCCCATCACCCGCATGGAGATCCGTTACAGGGTTCCCATCTTCGCCGATACCCGAGTCCAGGTCACGGCCCGCCTGCGCCCGCCGGAAGTGGCGCGGTTCCTTCTCGACTATGAAGTGCGCAGCGAGTCCGGAGAGCTCCTCGCGGAGGCCCTGACCGAGCAGGTCGTGGTCAAAGCGTCCGGAGAGCTCCTCCTGACCCTTCCCGGCGGCCTCAAAGGAATGGCGGACGCGATCCTGGAGTTCCAGAACCGCATGGATCGGACGCCATGAAGTTCCCGGCCCTCCGGTCTGCCCCGGGATCGCAGCGGCGCTCCCTCGGCTTCCTGCTGCGCTTCCTCCTCTTCCTCCTCGTCTTCTACCTGGTCGTGGCGTCGCATCCGGTCAACGACCACGTCATCGTCCCGTTCACGGGCGCGATCGCCAGAGTGTCCGGCTCGATCCTCCGGGTGATCGGCGAGCCCGTCACGGTCGCGGGGACCGAGATCCGCTCCAGCAGCTTCTCCGTCAACATCGAAAACGGGTGCAACGGCGTCGAGACGGCCCTGTTGCTCGCGGCCGCCGTTCTCGCTTTTCCCGCCGGCTGGCGTCAGCGGCTCCTCGGGTTCTTTCTCGGCTTCCTGGCGATCCAGCTGGTCAATCTCGTCCGCGTCGTCTCCCTGGTCTGGATCGGCCGACACCGGCCGGCGCTCTTTGACTCGTCCCATACGGTGATCTGGCAGTCCGCCGTCGTGCTCTTCGGCGTGCTGCTCTTCCTGTTCTGGGCTTCCCGTCAGACCCGCCGCCCGGCGCCTTCTCCGGAGGAGAAGCGCCCGCGCTGATGTTCGACGGTCGGGCGGCCCTCCGGCTCCTGGTCGGATTCCTCGTCGGACTCGCCTTCTGGTTTCTGTTCTCCTCGACCTACGAGAAGCTCGTCGCCTCGGCGGCAGAATTGGTCCTGCGCCTGGCGGAAAGGCCCGCGGTGACGAGAATCGACGCGCCCGGCCGCGAGTTCATCGTCCGCCGGAGCGATTTCCCTCCGAGCTCCCGCCTCCCCGGGCTTCCCGCGCCCGATCTTCACTTCAACTTCGTCCTGATCGTCGCCCTCTTCGCCCTGGACCGCCATCCGTTCCGCGGCGACCGGGTCCAGCGTTTTCTGCTGGCCATGGCCTGCCTCTTCGCGGTCCACGTCGCGGCCCTCGTGTTCCAGATCGAGCGCGTCTATGCCATGGACCTGGGGGCCTGGAGTCCCGCGCACTACGGCGCCGCCGCGAGGAACTTCTGGGCGGGGGGCTTCCACTTCTACCAGATCGCCGGCCGCTTCGCGGCCCCTTTCGCGATCTGGTGGCTCGTCGGCCGCGGCGAGCCGGAGGAGAAGCCCGAAGCTCCCCGCCGCCGCAAGAAGAAGCGGACTTAGAAGGATTCCAGATTCCAAGTTCCAAATTCCAAGGGGCAAGGAGCCACCTGGAACCTGGAATCTGGAACCTGGAATCGGGTTAGGGCCGGCGGGTGCGCTCGCGGCGCAGATACCGGTAGTCGGGGATCTGGTATTCCTTCAGCTTGGCGATGAGCGAACCGCGCGAAATGTTCAGCACCGAAGCGGCGCGGCTCTGATTGCCCTCGACGCGGCGCATCGCGCGATCGAT
>JAWOLE010000060.1:0-2981 GCA_033853815.1 Thermoanaerobaculia bacterium | reverse complement strand
GTGGGCCGCGCTGGTCGCCGCGACCTATGCCGTCCTTCAGCTCTTCTACGGGTTCGGGCTGAAGAGCGTCCCGATTCTCGACATGTTCATCGTGGCCGCGGGCTACGTGCTGCGGGTGGTGCTCGGCGCCGTGGTCATCGCCGTCCCCATCTCCAACTGGCTGTACATCTGCATCATGCTCGCCGCGCTGTTCCTGGTGATGTCCAAGCGCCGGCACGAGCTGGTGCTCCTCGAAGGCGAGGCGGCGCGACATCGGGAGATCCTGGAGGAGTACACCCCGCACCTCCTCGACCAGATGATCGCGGTGGTGACCGCGTCGACGGTCGTGGCGTACTCGATGTACACGGTGAGCGACGAGACGGTGCGCAAGTTCGGGACCGACAACCTGAAGTTCACCATCCCGTTCGTGCTCTACGGCATCTTCCGGTACCTGTTCCTGATCCATCGGCGGCAGGAAGGCGGCAGCCCCGACCGCGCCATCTTCACGGACGTTCCGCTGCTGGTCGACATCGTCCTCTTCGCGGCCGTCACGGCATGGGTCCTCTACCGGCCGACGCTGTGTTGACAATGTCATCACAGGTCGACACACTGGGCGGCGTGAACACGGCTCAGGCAGAGCGAAGGCGCAGTCGATCGGGCACCCGGAAGGGCGAGGTCATCCAGATTCGGGCATCGGCGGAAACGAAAGCAATCCTCATTCGCGCGGCGGCGCTTCGCGGACAGAAGCTCTCGGAGTTCGTGTTGGATAGCTCGCGGCGACGGGCGGAGGAGGCCCTCCTCGACCAACGCACGTTCTTTCTGGAGCCGTCGGCCCACGAAGCGTTCTTGAAGCTCCTCGATGCATCGCCGAAGCCGAGCGCCGCGCTGCGGCGGTTGCTGAGACGGAAGCCGTCCTGGGCGCGCTGAGTGTCGGCGGGGGCGAGACGCGTCCGGGCGGTCGAGCGCCTGACCGAGAAGCACGACGTGATCGGATTCGAGAACGGCAAGCATCCGTCGCTCGATGACTGGCTCCGGAACCGCGCCCTGGCGAGCGAGGGCCTTTCTGCGCGAACCTATGTCGTCTGCGACGCGGACGAGCCGGGCCGTGTGGTCGGCTACTACGCCATTTCGACGGCCATGGAGCAGAGAGCCGCGTTGCCGACGGCGAAGACACGGCGAGGCATGCCGGAACGGGTCCCGCTCCTCCTCATCGGTCGTCTGGCTGTAGACCGCCACTTTCAGGGCATGGGCCTGGGAAGCGACCTGCTCTCCGACGCGCTGAGACGGTGCCTCGCCGTCGCAGAAATCGCGGGAGCGCGCGGGATTGTCGCGCATGCAATCGATGACGACGCCGTCCGGTTCTACGAGCGGCACGGCTTCGTTCATTCCCCGCTCGGGGAACGCGTGATGCTGTTGCCTATTGAGGTCGCGCGCTCGCTGCTCAAGGATTGACGAACGTGAATCCCGAAGCTCTTACCGGCTGGGGCCGGTACCCGATCGCGTTCGCTCGCGAGCGCCGCTCGGAGGACCTGGCGGACATCACGGTCGGCGCTCCCCTGTCGCGGGGCCTCGGCCGCTCCTACGGCGACTCTTCGCTTCCCGCGGCGAGCGACGCGGAGGTCGCGTCGTCGGTGCTCGCCGATCGCATCCTTTCGTTCGACGAGGGAACCGGCGCGATGCGTGCGGAAGCCGGCCTTCCGCTCAGCGCGATCTGGCGGACGTTCCTCCCGCGCGGCTGGTTCACGCCGGTGTCGCCCGGAACCCAATTCGTCACGCTCGGTGGCATGGTGGCTTCCGACATCCACGGCAAGAGCCACCATGTCGACGGCTGCTTCGGCGCGCACGTCCGGTCCCTCGTGATCCGCGTCGCCGACGGCCGCCTCGTCCGGTGCTCCCCGGAAGAGAACAACGACCTCTTCCGCGCGACCCTCGGCGGCCAGGGCCTGACCGGGCACATCCTGGAAGTCGAGTTCCGCATGGTCCGCGTTCCGTCGCCGTGGATCTGGTGCGAGAGCGAGCGGTTCGGCGATCTCGACCGGATGCTCGAGGCGCTCGAAGAAGCGAGCCGCGAGTGGCCCATGACCGCGGCCTGGGCGGACCTTCTCTCGAAGGGTTCGGACTTCGGCCGGGGCATCCTCAGCAAGGGTCGCTGGGCGACGCCGACCGAAGCGCCCGCACAACCGCCGCGTCCGAAGCCCCGGATCGACGTTCCTTTCGTCCTGCCGGGATGGCTCCCGCATCCCGCTCTCGCGCGGATGTTCATCAACATCCCCACCTACTGGAAGCACGGCGACCACGTCCGCCGGGGGATCGTCCATCCCGAGTCGTTCTTCTACCCGCTCGACGTGGTGGGGAAGTGGAATCGCTTCTACGGCCCGCGCGGGTTCACGCAATACCAGTGCGTGCTCCCCGCCGGCCGGAGCGCGGTTCGCCCGTTCCTCGAATTGCTCGTCGCCCAGGGAGGCGATTGCTGCCTGAGCGTCATCAAGGACTGCGGGCCTGAAGGCCTGGGCCTCCTCTCGTTTCCGAAGCCGGGGATTTCGCTCGCGCTCGACATCCCGATTCGGGATAACACGCAGGCCGTGATCGACGCTCTGAACGAGTCCCTCATCGCCCAGGGCGGGCGCATCTACCTCGCCAAGGACGCCTTCACGCGGGCCGAGCACTACCGCGCGATGGAGCCGAGGCTCGCCGAGTGGCAGCGAATCCGAAGGAAGTGGGACCCGAAAGGCGAGCTTCGCAGCGCGCAGTCCATCCGCGTTCTGGGGGACGCCGCGTGAAAGCCGTCGTCCTGGGAGGAACGAAGGGGATGGGTCGCGCGCTGGCACGGCTCCTGATCGAGCGGGGGCACGCCGTCTTCCTTCTCGGGCGGGATGCCGAGGACCTGCAGCGCAGCGCGAAGGACCTCGAAGCGCGCTCGGGACGTAGGACGACCGTCGGCACCGCTCCGTGCGATCTGGAGAAGCCAGAGGGCTTCGAGGGGGCGCTCGATGCGGCCGATC
>JAWOLE010000059.1:0-14505 GCA_033853815.1 Thermoanaerobaculia bacterium | reverse complement strand
CGCTGGTCCTCGACGTTCTCGCTTTCGCGCTCGTCTTCCCATCGCATGGCCCGGCACTCTACAACGATCCCCGGCCCGCGCCGAGATCGCGAAGCAGGCCGTCCCGCAGGTCGTAGATCCAGCCGTGGACGGCCACCTCGACGCCGCGAAGACGCGCCTGCGTCACGACATCCGACTCGAGGAGCCGGCGCACCTGTTCCGCGACGTTCCACTCGCAGAGTCTCCTCCAGCGCCCCTCCAGGCCGGGGATCTCCTCGAGCTCGGCGCGGCGATCCGCGGCGAGCTGCCGCAGCGGAGACAGCCACCTCTGAACATGCGGTGTGGACCCCGACGCGCCTCCCTCGAGGACCGCGCGGACGCCGCCGCAGCCATAGTGACCGCAGACGATGACCTGCCGCACCCCGAGGTTCTCGACCGCGTACTGGACGACGGCCATGCCGTTCGTGTCCCCGGGCGCGACGATGTTGGCCACGTTTCGGTGGACGAACATCTCCCCCACCGTCGTCCCGACGATCTCGTTGGCCGGCACGCGGCTGTCGGAACAACCGATCCAGAGGTACTTGGGCCGCTGGATGTCGCAGAGGCGATCGACGAAGCCCGGGTCCTTCTGCCGCCGGCCGCTCGCCCAGGCGCGGTTCTGCTCGAGCAGGTGTTCCAGGTCGCTCATGCCGGACAGGATCTTATCGACGGGCCGGGTGACGGACGTTGAGAATTGCTGAGCCGGAGGTCGTCAATTCCCCTGATTTGCCCTGAGGACCTCGTCCAGGCCGGCGAGGTCGCCGAGGACCCACACCTCCGCGATGGTTCCGCCTTCGAACCGAAAGAGCGCCGCCCCCATCCATTCAATGATCTTGCCCGTCGGCGAATAGCCGCGGAAGGGCGCGACGTGCCGGCCGGAAAAGCGCATCTTCGCGAAGGCCTGGTCACCCTCCGCGACGCACGCCAGGATCTCGCAGCGATAACCGGAAAGCGCCGAACGGACCGAGCGAACGTACTCCAGGAAGGCCTCCACCCCCTCGAGCTCGCTGCCCAGAGAGCCTCGGAAGGAGAAATCCCTCGCGAGCAACTCGGCGGCCGCGTCGAGATCTCCCGAGTTCCAGACGCGTGCATAGAACGCCTCGACGAGCGCCGGCGTGCTCATGACGACTTGCGGATCGCCGCATCGCCGTGCGGCATCACGGGCAGGTCGAGAACGCCGAAGTGTCCTGAACGGGTTGGAATGCCGTGTTCAGCGGATTGACGTAGGTCTTCCCGCTGAACGTCCGGAGGTCGATTACGGACAAGACGACGTTGACGTTCGTCAGGCCCCCCGCGAACACCCACTTCCTGCCGTTGAGGGCGCAGGCGTCGAGGACCTTCACGAGCGCCTCGAGGTTGTCCGGGCTGAAGAACCAGAAGGTGCCCGTGTCCGACGCGAGCTGCATCGCATGGCCGTTCCCGTTGCCGTTGGCGCTGGTCCACTGCGCGGTCACCCGGAAGCGCGAGCCGAGGCAGAGCTGGTCGTCGCTCGAGAAACACAGGTTCGCGCCCGCGAGCTCGAAGACGACATCGTCCAGGTTGCCGACGATACTGCCCCCGTCTCCGATCTTCCGGAACCCGAAGAGCGCGAACGCCCGAATCGCTCCCGCGGGCACGATGGCCGGCTGCGTGTCCAGGCGCTGCCAAGTGTCTGTTGCCGGCGCGAGAACAGGAGCAAAGGCGCTGCCGATGACGATCCCCGAACAGTCGGCCGAGGAGTAGAAGTGAGTGATCAGGGTGAACAGGCCGCCCTGGGCCTGGCCGCCGGGAAAATAGAAGCTCGCCCCCTCGTGATACGTCTGGCCTGCCGTGACCGGCACGCAGATCCCGAAGACGCTGTACCCAAAATTGTCGGTAGGCGTAGTGTTCGTTATTCGGAGCGAGCCGGACCCCGAGCTGCCTCTCGCGTCGAGACTGTTCCAGCCCAGACTGATGCCTCCGCTGTAGTTCGGAGTCCATCCATTGATGTCCGCGTTGAAGCCCGCATTGGGCAGAAGGTTATCGGCCCGCGCGGGAAAAGCACATAGACCGCACAAGACGGCCAGAATCTTCGCAAACGCCCGAATCCTCGAGGCGGGCTCTCGCCGGCCCGGACGGGTTCTCTCGACACGGTCTGCCATGGCGACCTCCCTTTTTCTTGAGCGTCTGGAAATTACTCTCGACCGTCTCGATGGTCAAGATTCAGGCTCCCCAGCTCTGCGATGACGCGCGTGCGGCCGGGCGATTCGCGAGGTTTGGAAGACCCGGGTTCCGAGATACGCTAATCGGGCGCATCCTGAGAACGAGGGACACTTGACCAATTCTCCTACCGTCGCGCGGATCGAAGACTTCGAACCCGGGCAGCACGTCAGCCTGAGCAGGACCTTCACGGACGAGGACGTGCGGCGATTCGCCGAGCTCACCCGCGACACCAACCCGCTCCATCTGGACGAGGAATTCGCCGCCAGGACGCGGTTCGGCCGCCGCATCGCTCAGGGAATGCTGACGGCGTCGCTCTTCTCCACGATCATGGGCACACTGCTGCCCGGGACCGGCGCGATCTACCGGTCCCAGACCATCCGGTTCCTGCTTCCCGTCTACGTGGGTGACACCGTCACCGCGCACTTCGTCGTCCGCTCCGTCGATCGCGCCCGGCATCGCCTCGAAATCGAGGCCTGGGTCGAGAACGACGCCGGCCAGCGCGTCATCGAAGGCACCGCCGAAGCGGGATTGCTGCGCGGTTGAGCCCGCCGGGCCCGGACTCTAGCCCGCGTCTCGTCTTCCGGCCGCGCGCGCGGCGAGCAGCGCGGCGATCCGGCCGAGCAGGCGCCGGCGGGCTTCGGGGCTCTTAGCGCCGCCGAGCCGTTTGGCAATCTGACGCCTGTCGGCGGGCGAGAGCCGCGAGTATTCGGCGGGCACGAGCGGGTCGCCGGCCGCGGCCTCGAGCAACTCCGGCGGGACTCTCGCGGCCGGGCGCCGGGGCGCTCTCTTCACCTCGACCAGAATCCGGTCGCCGACGTCCACGCCGAGCGTCCGCCAGACCTGCGACGGGATGAAGAGGCGGTGGAGTCCGGAGCCGCGGGGCATGAGGGTGCTCTCGAAGCGGATCCGGAGGACGCTCGCCCGCACGGGGATCCTGCCTTTCCCGAGCGCGGCCGAAACCCGGGCGGGCACGTCCACACAGCGATTTTGAGTGATGCGGGTGAGCTCCGCGACGAACCTCAACGGGTCAACGCTCCGGCGGAAGGCCAGGGACGGAGCTCTACGCCTTCGGTATGCGGTGGGCGTCCGGGAAGTCGATGCGCGACCCGTCTCCAAAGACTTCCGTGTCCTGCACGTGCACGACGATGAGACCATCTTCGAAGCGCTCGACGACTCCGTTGCGGTCGCAGAGGGAGCAGCAGACGACGGTCCCCGCCATCGGGACCTCCGTACCCAGGGGGAGCCCGACGAAGCTCTCCTCGCAGATAAAGCGCCCGTCCTCGTGAGTGCACTCCGGCCGTCGGCCCGGGCAATCCAGGATCCGGCACATGAAACCCCTGGCTTCGCTCATGAACACCGCGAATGCTACACCCGCGAACCGCGATAGGCTCGCTATTTGCTACGAATCGAAGGGCATTGCATTGAAGGAGTAAGAGATGGCAGTCGCGAGAAAAGCCAAGAAGCCGGTGACTTCAAAGAAGGAGACGGCCCGGCCCAAGGCCAGGACCGGGAAGAGCGTGGCGCGAGGGAGTGCGAGCTTCTCGGAGGTCTCTCCGAGCTTCACGGTCAACGATCTCGCCAGGAGCCTCGCCTGGTATCAGGACGTCCTCGGATGTGCGGTGGACGAGCGCTGGGAGCGGGACGGGAAGCTCATGGGGGTTTCGCTGAAGGCGGGGGACGTCACCTTCATGATCGGCCAGGACGACTGGAAGAAGGGGCGCGATCGCAGGAAAGGGGAAGGGTTCCGGCTGTACTGCACGACGAAGCAGGACGTGGACGCCGTGGCCCGGGGAATCAAGGCGCGCGGCGGCAAGCTCGACTCCGAGCCGGCCGACCAGCCGTGGGGCTCGCGCGATTTCTCCCTGACCGATCCCGACGGCTTCAAGATCACCATCGGCGCCGACGTGCGTTAGGCCGCCGCCCTCGGACGGGCTTCTCCGTCATTCTTGCGAAGGCGCTCCACTTTCGGAAGCCTTCTCCCCGGAACTATCATCGCGACGGAGTCCAAACCCTCGGTGACGGAACCCCTGGAACGCGCTGCTCCGTGCGGGGACGCTGGCGCCGCTGCGCTGCCCACCCACCGCAGGACCGCCGCTGGTTCATTCGAATCTTGTGCAGTTCCCCGCGTCCGGATATTCATCTGTCGAACAGATGGAGGATCCGATGATCAAGCCCCCGAGAGAGGTGTCGAATAGCTGGGAAGATCCGGGTGCCGCCAGAAGGACCGGTGCCAGGCGGAGAGGTATCCGGACTCTGGCGCTGTGCGGCCTTCTTGCGGCGTCCGGGGCTGCCGCCCAGAATCTGCTGCCCAATGCCGGCTTCAACACGGGCATCGGCGGTTGGTCGACAAGCGACCCGGACATCAGTTTGAGCTGGAGCAACCTCGATGCGAAGGGCAGCTCCGGTTCCGGGTCACTCCAGATGACCAATGCGAAGCCGATCGACGACAACATCTTCGACACTTTCGGAATCTGCATAGCGGTCACGGCGGGCCAGAAGTATCACCAGGGCGCAAGCTTCTACTTCCCCGGCGGCCAGGCCCAGAGCAGTATTCTCGTCTTGCTCGCCCAGTTCTACTCATCAGACGACTGCAGTTCGGGATTCATCAGCATCGTCCCGTCCCGGACTCTTTTCCCGACGCCCAATACGTGGCAGCGCCTCGACACGCAGCCCTTCGTGGCACCCGCGGGCGCGACTGGGATGCGGGCGACCATCGGTTTTCTGAAGAGGGGCAATGGAGGCGCCATCGTCTGCAACCTGGATGATGTCGTGTTCGAGCTCGCGGGCGAGAACCTGTGTTTCTCGAGTGACGACCTGCTTTGCGTCGGCTCGCGCTTTCGGGTAACCGCACAGTGGGCTAGCGGCAGCAGCAGCGGCGGGGTCGGCCATGCGACGCAGCTGGCGTCGGACACGGGCTCTTTCTGGTTCTTCACTCCGAACAATCTCGAGATCCTCGTGAAGGTCCTCGACGCCTGCTCGTTCAACAGCAACAAGTGGGTTTTCGCCGGTGGCCTGACGAACGTGGAGGTCACGCTGGAAGTCACCGACCTCCAGACGGGATCCACCAAGACCTATACGAATCCGCTGAATGTCGCATTTCAGCCGATCCAGGACACGAGCGCGTTCTCGACGTGTCCGTGATGCGCTCGTCCAGTGATCGGCTTGCAGGCTTCAGACCCGACGGCCAGGGGCTGAAAGGCTGACCGGAAGCTTCGTATTCAGCTCCCCGGGCTGGTGAGGGATCGGCGCGGCCGCCGCGCGGGGACTCCCGCGCCGCAGAGGTAGACGGGAAATTCCCTGACCCCGTCGAGGCCGATCAGCTTCTCGAGAAACGTGTCCTGGATCGCCGCCGTCGTGAAGGGGCCAAGCCCGCGCGAGGTCGCCAGCAGGCAGAAGGTCTGGCCGAGGTGCCCGGCGTCGAGCCAGAGAACGCGGTACGCGCTCTCGATCTGATACTTCCAGAGGGTCCGCTCGAAGACCGCGGTCATCACACAGAGGAAGGAGGCCCGGCCCACCCACCGCTGGCCGGACGCCGCCCGGACCGCCGCGGCCCGCAGGTCGCCCGAGCGCAGCCGGCGAAGCTCGTCGGAGGCGACGTCGTAGTGGTAGAGCCCGGCGGGGAGTCCCGAGACGTTCCATGCGAGCACGTAGCATTCGATGGGATGGAGCCCGCCCGCCGAAGGGCTGGTCTTGAGAAGCAGGCGTCCGAACTCTCCGGCGTCGAGCCAGCCCGACCGGCCCCATGTCCCTCGCACGACCGCGGCGAGGTCGGCGAGAGAAACCGGTTCGCGGCCGAATTCGCGGACCGTTCGGCGCGCTGCGAGAACCTCTTCCAGGGCCGCCTTCTCCGGAGCGGATCCCCGAGGCAGCCGCCAGCCCTTCGCCCCGCGGTAGCGCTTGAACCTCGGCGCCGGACGCTCGGCCGCCAGACGCGCCTCCAGGAAGCGATCGACCGCGGCCGGGCTCGTCACGAAGCGGATGTCCCGCGAGGCCAGGTGATACCGGACCGAAGCGAGGTTCCCCTTCCAGGCCCGGATGCGCGAGAGCCGCCGCCTTCCTTCCCGTTCCGGGATCAGCAGACCGAGGCGCCGAAACCTGGCGACGCTCCGCAGCACCGATCGCCTGTCGTAGTCCGGCAACGCGCCGGCGACGGCCGCGGGAGCCCGGGGACCCTTGAAGGAATCCAGGAGGAGAATCGCCTCGGGCGAAACCGCGAAACTTTCTCCGGTGCGGACGTCCTCGACGAAGAGCTCCCCTTCACTCCACGAGATCAGGAGATCCGGGTTTCGGACGAGCCGGTTCAAACGGCGGCGGCTACTTCTTCTTCGGGGGTTTCCGGCGCTTTCTCGTCTTCACCTTGCAGGCCGGGGGCGCGTATGGCGTTCCGGGCTCCTTGACCTTCCGCTTCGCCCTGGCTTTCATCTTCTTCGCAGGCATGCCCTCCCTCCTTCTCCTGTCATCGTATACCGGATGCGAGGTACAGATCGGACGACGCCCGAAGGATCGAGTAGGCCTGGGTCTTCCCCTCCGCGTCGAGCGCCGCGGCGATGAGGCGGCCCTCACCGGTCGTTTCGGCGAGGCCGATCGCCTCGTCCCGGAGCAGGGTCCCCTTCGAGGAATCCAGCGTCAGGAGCCGCCGGTCGCGCGTGACGCCGAAGATCCGATCGCCGGCCGCGCTCCAGCGGGCGTAAACGAAGCCCCGGTCATCGGGAAGTTCGTAGAGCTTGCGGCCCGGCCCGCGCTGGATCGGATAGACGAAGAGCGCCCGCCTGCGCTCTCCCTGGAAGCACAGGAAAGAGCTCGCCGACGGCGAAGCGATCGGCGCGTCGCACCCCGCCGCTCCCAGGGAATGGGCGCCGCTGCCGTCCGTCGCCATCGTCCAGACCTCGCTCGAACCCTTCTCCGATCGGACGAAGAGAAGACTGCTCGGACCGGCGAAGGAGGGCGCGGAGACGCTGCCGCCGGGGCCCGGGAGCTGGCGCACCCCGCCGGCCTCGACCGGGATGAGGACGAGTTGCGGCGCGCCGGAGACCGGCCGCGTCACGGCGACGATGGAACGGCCGTCCGGCGAGAATTTTCCGGGGAACCCCTCTCCCAGCCGGGTCGCGTCGCCCCCGTCGAGGGGGCGGATCCAGACTCCCGAAGTCTTCTCGGTCGGACCCCGGTCGTAGAAAAGCGCCGTCTTCCCGTCCGGAGAGATGTCGTTGACGAGGGTCCAGCCAAGCCAGGACAGGTCGTGCGGATCCGCCGTTCCGCGCCGCACGGTCAGACCGATGCCTTCCTGCTGCGAGGTGAGGAGAAGACGGTCGCCCGAGGCCGAGACGCTCTGGAGCGTGAAGAAGTCGGGCAGGACGTAGCGCGAGCGAAGTTTCCCCGAGAGGCTGACGGTCCATAGCCCGCCGTTGCCATGGGCCGACTGCGTCGACGCCGTGAACCAGATCTCGCCCGTCTTCGCGCTCCAGTCGAGCCCGGCGCATCGGTCGAACCGCCGCGTCAGGGACCTCGATCCCGAGCCGTCGATCGCCGCGACCTCGATCTCGCCCGTATTGTCGAGCCGGAACGGATAGTGAACGAACGCGACCCACTTCTCGTCGGGGGAGATCCGCGCGTACCAGATGGCCCCCGACGTCCGGAAGAGCGTTCGCTGCAGCGCGCCTTCGGCGCCGTGAAGCTCGAGGACCCGTTCCGCGCCCTGGTCACGGACGACGGCCAGGAAACGCCCGCTTCCGGCGGCGTCCGCCCACCCGGCGTTGTCCAGGATCCGGCGCGGTCTTCCCCCCAGAGACGGCCACCAGGCAAGCGTGCCGCTCTCGTTGACGGAGAGCTGGGAGGGGCCCACGAGCACCAGGACCTGCGACCCGTCCTTCGAGAATCCGAGCGGGAACTGCACGTCGGATTCCAGAGGCCGGTCGATTCCCGTGGATTCGGGCAGCGCCAGGTACGAACGCACGGGGTTTCCTTCCCACGACGCCGCGTAGAGGATCGAGCCGTTCGGGGCGAAGAGCGCCCGCGTGACGATTCCCTCGCGAAAAGTCAGCCGGCGAAACTCGGGCTGGGCGGGGGCGCGGAGCCGATCGCGGAGGAAGAGGCCGCCCGCGGCGACGGCGGCGAACGCGAGGGCTCCCGCGGCCATCCGGAGAAAGCGGCGGCGGGGCTTCTCGCGCGCGGCGGCGGCGCGGAAGCCTGTGGTCATGGAATGGTCCCGGACGGTCTGCAGGTCGCGCGCGAGGTCCCGCGTCGAGGCGTAGCGGTCCCGGGGAACCTTGGCGAGGCACCTCTCGAGGATCCATCGCAGCGGCTGGGGCACGGACGGGTTGATCTCGTCGACGGGGCGCGGCTCGTCCCGAAGGAGCGCCGAGAACGTCTCCGCCGACGAGGAGCGGCTGAAGGCCGCCTGCCCCGTCAACATCTCGTAGAAGATGCAGCCGAGCGAGAACTGGTCGGAAGCGGGCGTGGGCACCTCGCCTCGCGCCTGCTCGGGCGACATGTAGCCGAGGGTCCCGACCGCCACCCCCGGAGACGTGAGCCGTCCGGACGCGGTCCGGGATTCGGTGTCGTCGCCCGGATAATGGTGGAGGGTGGCGAGCCCGAAGTCGAGGATCTTCACGCGTCCCTCGGACGTCACGAAGATGTTCGAAGGCTTCAGGTCGCGGTGAACGATGCCCGATTCGTGCGCGCGGGCGATGCCGTCGGCCAGCTGCGTCGCCAGGTCGAGGAAGCGCCGGAGAGGCATCGGCCCTCCCCCCAGAGAAGCGGCCAGCGGATCGCCGTCGATCAGCTCCATCGCGAGATAGGGAACCGGCGCCTCGCGGCCGGGGACCGTCGCTGTGCCGGCCTCGTACACGACCACGATGTTGGGATGGTTCAGGGACGAAGCGGCGCGCGCCTCCCTCTCGAACCGCGTCAGCAGTTCCGGGTCTTCGGCGTCCTCTTCCCGAAGGACCTTCAGGGCCACGTCGCGCCCGAGCCGATCGTCGCGCGCGCGGTACACCTCGCCCATGCCCCCGCGCCCCAGCGAAGCCACGATCCTGTAAGGGCCGAAAGGCGTCCCCGCCGCCAGGGTCACCGGAGTGCTCCGCTCACCGCTGCCTCACGCTCTTCGCCTCGCGAAATCAGCCTGTCTCCATGGTATCCCCTCAACCCACAATATCCGCCCCTCTCATCCGTCTCCATCGGTGGGAGGACAATCCCTGATCCTCGAGCAAGCGATGAGCGAGCAGGACCGGCGAATCGCCGAAACGATCGAGCGCGAACGCGGCCGCCTGCGAAACTTCCTCCGCAAGCGCCTGCCGGACCGCGAGGACGTGGAGGACGTGCTGCAGGACGTCTTCTACGAGCTCGTCGCGGCGTACCGCCTGATGAAACCGATCGAGGAAGCCTCCGCCTGGCTCTTCCGGGTGGCGCGAAACCGGATCATCGATCAGTTCCGTAGGAAGCGAGCGGATTCGTTGAGCGTGGCGGTGTCGAGCCGGGATCTCGAAAATGGCGGCGACATCGATTCGCTCGAAGACCTGCTGCCGTCGGCCGACGCCGGGCCCGAGGCCGCTTACGCCCGCTCCGTGCTCCTTGACGAGATCGAAGCCGCCCTGGGAGAAATCCCCGAGGAGCAGCGCTTCGTCTTCGTCGCGCACGAGATCGAAGGCAAGAGTTTCCGTGAGCTCGCCTCGGAAACGGGCGTCGGCATAAACACGCTTCTTTCGCGCAAGCACTACGCGGTGCTCCACCTGCGCCGCAGACTTCAGAAGATCTACGACGATTTCAAGGAGAGATGACGATGGATACCATGAGGCCGCATCGCGCCGTCAGTCGCATCGTGAGAGTTCTCATGCTGCTGCCGATCTTCCTGGTCTTTTTCGCTCTCCTGGTCTGGGCGGTCAACGCGCTCTGGAACGGACTGATGCCGAACATTTTCGGGCTGCCGACGATCACCTACTGGCAGGCTCTAGGCCTGATGGTGTTGAGCTGGATCCTCTTCGGAGGCCTGCGGGGCCGGTCGGGACACGGCTCCTGGCGTTACGGCATGCGGCGGCGCTGGGAAAGGATGACTTCCGCCGAGCGCGAGGAGTTCGTCCGGGGCCTGCGCAGCCGCTGGGGCGAGACAGCGCCGACCGAGCCCGGGCCGAAGGCGTGAGTCCGGTGGCAGCATGAAGGCCATCGTTCGTCACCGCTACGGTTCTCCGGATGTCCTCAAATGCGAGGAGGTCGAGAAGCCGACCCCCGGCGCCGATGAAGTCTTGATCCGCGTGCGCGCGGCTTCGGTGAATCCCTACGACTTCCACCTCATGCGGGGAACACCGCGCGTCTTTCGCGTCACGATGGGCCTGCACACGCCCAGGCCCCCGGGGCTTGGCGCAGATGTGGCCGGCGAAGTGGAGGCGGTCGGCAGGAACGTGACCCTATTCAAACCGGGAGATACGGTCTTCGGCGCTTGCCGCGAGGCCTTCGCCGAGTATGTCTGCACGACCCAGTCGCGCCTCGCCCGCAAGCCCGATCGCGTGACCTTCGAGCAGGCCGCTTCCACGCCGATCGCGGCGAGCACGGCGCTTCAGGGTCTGCGCGACGCGGGACACATTCGGGCGGGTCAGAAGGTCCTGATCAACGGGGCTTCGGGCGGCGTGGGAACCTTCGCCGTCCAGATCGCGAAGTCGTACGGCGCCGAGGTGACGGGAGTCTGCAGCACGAGAAACCTGGAGATGGTCCGCTCCCTCGGCGCGGACTCCGTCATCGATTACACCCGGCAAGACTTCACCAGCAGCGGCCAGCGCTATGACCTGATCTTCGATCTCGTGACGAATCACCCGGTCCGAGCATGCCGGTGCGTCTTGAGCCCGCAGGGGATTTTCCTCGGAGTCGGTGTGGGACCGGGCGGATCGATCATGGGTTTCCTCGCCCGCGGCTTCATCGCGTGGCCGGCGGCGTCCTGGCTCGGGACGCGGAAATTTGCCCTGTTCGGCGCGAAGATCACCGCCGAGGACCTGAGTGCCATCGGCGAGCTCACCGAAGCTGGGAAGGTGACTCCGGTCATCGACAGGCGCTACAGTCTGACCGGGGTGCCCGAGGCGATCCGTTATCTGGAAGGAGGGCACGCTCGAGGAAAAGTCGTAATAGCGTTGGGGGGCGCCGATGAACCGCCGGAGAGGTGAGGCCCTGTTTCGTCTGCTTTCCCTGGCCTTGCTGGCCGCGGCTCCCCTTTCCGCGGCCGCGCCCGATTACTCCATCCAGGCGATCCGTTACGGGACCATCAAGGGCTTCCCGCTGTCCGCCCTCGTGATGGGCGCGCCCAGGGGCGAGAAGACCGACATCGCCATGGTCTTCTGGCTGATCCGCGGTGGAGGCCGGAACATCCTCTTCGACAGTGGCTTTCATCGCGAGGCCTGGCTCAAAGAGTTTCCGACCGCCGACTACCTGCGCCCCGACGAGGCCGTGAAGCTCGCTGGCGTCCCGCCCGAGGAAGTGACCGACATCGTCATCAGCCACGCCCACTGGGACCACATGGGCGGCATCGACCTCTTCCCGAAGGCGACACTCTGGATCCAGAAGCAGGAGTTCGCCTACTACACGAGCGACGCCTGGCAGCCGGGGGGTCGGCACGGGGGCATCGATTCCGAAGACGTGAAGGTCCTCCTGCAACGGAACATCGAGGGCCGCGTGCGTCTCGTCGAAGGCGACGACGTGGAGATCTTTCCCGGCATCCGCGCCTACACCGGCGCGCGCCATACCTTTGCCTCGCAGTACATCCGCGTGGACGGCAATCCGGCCTTCGTCCTCGCCTCCGACAACTGCTATCTCTACCGGAACCTCGCCGAGCACAAGGCCAGCGCCACCTTCAGCGAGGCGGATCAGCCCGCCAATATACGGAACCAGGCGCGCATGGTCGAGCTCGCCGGCTCCCCGGACCGCGTCGTCCCCGGCCACGACCCCCGGCAGTTCGAGAAATTTCCCACCCGGGGCCGGATCGCGCGAATCCGGTAAGCCGGAGAACTTTCCGGGTCGCCTTCGCAAGGTAGCCGCGCCATTCCGCTGATGGCGCCGGCGCGAAGCGACTCGCCGGCATAAGATCCCTTCATCATGAGGAACAGACTTGCGCTGGGAATCTGCGCCCTTGCCGCGGTCGCGCTCGCCTTCGCCGGCGCCGCGGCGAAGCCGGCACCGGAACGGCCGCGCGTCTCGCCGGCCGGAGCCGACCCGCGGCTCCTCTCCGCGATCGCGAAGGCGAACTCCGAGTTCGAGGTCGCCATGACGAAGTCCGACACCGCGACGATCGCGGCGCCCTACACGGCGGACGCCGTGTTCGTGACCCCCGACGGAACCGCCACGAAGGGGCGCGCCGCGATCGAAGACCTCTATAGCGATCGTTTCGCCAGATCGGGCCCGGCGCTCGAGAGCCGGATCGAATCTCAGCAGCTCATGCTCGACGGCGACGTCGCCTACGAGCGAGGCCGGGGCTCGATCACGCACCTGGTCAACGGCAAACGCATGACGGACCGCGCCCGGTTCCTGACCGTCTGGCAACGTCAGCCCGACGGCGGCTGGAAGATCTTCCGCAACATCGTGCTGCCCGGCCGCTGACTGTGAGCGGCCTCCGTCGGTCCGCTAAGTGTATGACATAGACCTGACCCCAATCGGTCAATCGGACTTCGCACGGCTGGCCGGAGGCACGATTCCGTTCATGCGCAGGTATTCGACCATCTGGCCGTAGTGATCGAAGGCGTGGGCGACGGCGAACGTCGCCAGACTCAGGCGGGTCGATTTGCTGCGCCCCGGTGTCTCCAGCATGTTCCGGGCCGTCAACGTCGCCGCGGCCCTGTGGCCCAACGCAAAAGACTCCTTCAGGAACTTCAGGATCTCCGCCTTGGTCTTCACGGCCTCGGGACCGCTCCCGTCGTTTAGCCCCTCGGGGAGCTTGTCGCCGGTCAGCGGCGACCATATGAGGTAGTTGGATGCGGCGACGTGCTTGACCTGCGCGCCGAACGTGCGCACGCCCTTGTACTCGGCTCCCGGAATGTTCAGGCTCTCGGGAGAGAAATTGAATTTCTCCTCCGGCATGGCTTCGGCAGCCTCCACCAGTTCCTTCTCGACGTTGCTGATCTCCCGGTCGACGGCTGAAGCCACGGTCGCCGGCGGTGGCGCCTGCGCGCGGAGATCCCCCGCCCCGGCGGCGATTGCGACTCCGAGCAAGAAGATGATTCGCGGTCGTTTCATGAGAGCGACCCCCTTTCTAGTACTCGCCATAACGGCCCTTGACCGACTCGAGCAGCTTGTTGGTGTCGTAACCGACGCCGTCCTTGAAGACGATTTCGACGTTCTCGATGTCCGCGATGCGAGCCGTCGGATCGCCCTTGACCACCACGAGGTCGGCGTTCTTTCCCGCCGAGATCGAGCCGATCCGATCCTGGCGGCCCAGAAACGTGGCGCCGTTCAAGGTCGCGATCCGGATGGCCTGGACCGGCGTGAAGCCGGCCTCGACCAGGAGCTCGATCTCCCGTTGATCGCCGAAGCCGGGAATCAGGCCGTTCAGGCCGGACGGATCCGGCCCCGCGAGAAGGAGACCGCCCGCCGCGACAAACGCGCGCTCGAGATCCATTTCCCGCCGGAGATGCAGGGCGCCGTTCGCCTGAGCCGTCTTGTTGGCGGGGCGGTTCCGGCTGTAGAGGAAGGTCTCGCGCAGGGACGGCGACGTTGCCTGCAGCACCGCCGGCCGGATCGCCGGCTTTCCGTCCGCCGACGTCTCGCCTCCCGGAAGGCTCGCGGCGAGGCCCGGCAGAGTCGAGGTGATGGCGACGCGATGCTTGACGAGCAGCGCGATCAGGCGGTTCGCCTCCGCGCTGCCGGGAGTCATGTGCTCGAGCGTGTAGTCGCCCTGACTCTCGGAGCACGTGTCCGGCTTCTTCCCGGGGTCGAGGGCGGTGTTGACGAAGAACCCGTGCTCCATGTTGTCGATCCCGACCTCCGCCGCTTCCTCGTAGGTCACCGAGCAAAGGTGGCCGGTCACTTTCAGGCCGTGCCGGTGCGCCTCTTGAATCGCGGCGGCGAGCTCCGCGCGCGTGATGTTCTTGTAGGCCTTGAACGAGGTGACGCCGCGATCCGCCCAGTACGCGACGGTCTGGCGCGCGTCGTCCGGCCCGGTCAGCTCGCGAATCTGGAGGATCGGGTTACCCGGCCCGTCGAGGTAGGGCCCGGTGACGTCCAGATGCGGCCCGGGAACGACGCCCGACTCGATCGCCCGCTTGAGCTTCAGGTCTGTCTGGGGCTCGATGCTCCCGGCGGTGCGCATGGTCGTCACGCCGTTGGCGAGGTACAGCCGCG
>JAWOLE010000058.1:0-7922 GCA_033853815.1 Thermoanaerobaculia bacterium | reverse complement strand
GGCAGGGGGCCGGCCAGGACCAGGCAGTGCGGCAGGGACCGCTCGTGCCGCGCCTTGGCGAAGGCCCGGACGACGTTCTGCACGTTCTTGTGGGGCTTCTCGCCGCCCAGGAAGAGGAGGTAGGGCGACGGGATCCCGAGCTTTTCGGCGACGCGGGCCTTCTCTTCCGGGGCGACGTCGGGCCGGAATCGGGACGACACGCCGTTGTAGATCACCTCGATTCGCGAGGCCGACACGTCGAAGTAGTCCACGAGATCGCGCCGCGTGTTGTAGGAGACCGTCACGATGCGATCGGCGCGCGTCAGCGCCCGTCGGATCATGAACCGCGCGTAGAAGAGCGCGGCGCGGTTGGGGAGGAACTGCGGATAGAGCAGGTGAATGATGTCGTGGATCGTCACGACGGCCCGGCTCTTCCAGAGTGGCGGCAGGACGTAGTGGGTCGCGTGGAAGAGGTCGAGGCGGTCCGCGAAGAGCCTCCAGGCGAATCGCGTCAGCTCGGCGACGGAGTATCCCGGCGAGTCGTCGGGAACGATCTCGAAATGCTCGGGCAGCTCCGGCAGGGCGTCCCGGTCGGCCCGGTGGACATAGACGCGGAAGCCGTAGGCGTGCGACTGCGGGAGCTTGCCGATCGCCTCGAGCAGGTTGCGGACGTAGGAGCCGACGCCGTAGTCCTTGAGCTTCCGCGCGTCGATCCCGATCCGGGGGCGTCCGGCGCTCACGAGCCGCGCTCCTGGACCGCTTCCGCGAGCACCGCCGCGGTCTTTTCCGCCGCGGACGCCCACGAGAACAGGGCGGCCCGGGCGGGTCCCGCGGCGGCCAGGCGCGCGCGCGTCTCCGTCTCCTCGAGGGCGCGCTCGATCTGGCGCGAGAAGCCCGCCGCGTCCTGCGGCTCGGCGTAGAGCGCGGCGTCGGCCGCGACCTCCCGCAGGGCTTCCGCGGTCGAGGCGACGACAGGAATCCCGCAGGCCATCGCCTCGAGGACGGGCAGGCCGAATCCTTCGGCGAGCGAGGGATAGACGAAGACCTCCGCGGCCTGACAGAGCGCGCGGGCGACGTCCCGGCCGGCGTAGCCCGTCCTGTGGATCCGGTCCCGGAACGGGGAGCTCGCGATGCGCTCCTCGAGCCGGCGCGTCTTCCATCCGGCTCCCCCCGCGAGCACGAGATCGGGAGCGGAGCGGCGCCGGCTCCAGAGAAGGTCGCAGGCGGCGCCCAGGGTCTCCACGTTCTTTCGGGGCTCGAGCGTTCCGAGATACAGGATGTAGCGTTTTCCGCCGGCGTAGCGGTTACGCGTCTCCTCGAGGGCCGGCCCCTCGGCGGCCGGAGCGAACCCCGGATCTACTCCGTTCCACACGACGCGAACGCGCGCGCCCGCCTCGGGATACGCGCGCACGAGCTCGCGCTCGGCCGCGTGAGAGACGCAGAGGAAGCGAGCGGCGCGCTCGGCCGTCTTCTCCCAGAGGGGAGCGAAGCCGACGATGGTCCGGGCCCGGTGCCACTCCGGGTGCGTCCAGACCGTCAGATCATGGACCACGGAGACGAACGGGAGGGCGTCCGCCACCGGTCCGATCGTCAGCGCGGCGAGCAGGACGTCCGCGCCCCACTGCCTCGCGCGCCGCGACAGCGCTGTCTGCACCCAGATCATCCCGAGCGCGTGGCGGTCGGCCGCGACGCTCCACCCGTCCGTACTTTCCGAGTCCGGCAGCGGCCGGGGCGAGAAGAGGCGCACTTCGACTCCCGGGAGCCGGGCGAGGCCCCCGGCGATGCCCCTCGTGTAGGTCCCGATGCCGGTCGCCGGCGGCAGCAGGGCCCGCCCGTCAATCGCGATTCGCACGGAGAGAAGCTATCAGCTGTCGGAACGCTCTCGGTCCCGAGCAGTGTCCCATGTGCACCATCCCAAGGCGCCGTTTGAAGCCGCTGTCTGGCACAGACGCCCCGGATCCGTCGTCGTTTCCCTCGTCGGCACGCGGCGGCCATGCCGCAAACGTGTCCGGTGGGCCGCCGCTCTAGTCTCTCGGGCACAGGGACAACTGATCTCAGCCACCGCTGTGTTGTGTGCCCTCGGACAAGGCCTCCTCAGGGAAACGCCGCCGGCTCCGGGGCTGGCAGTTCGGCTTAAGTCCGGGTGAGAGCCCCGGCGGCGGGACGACTCCCGGAGGAGGCGATGAGCGAAGGAGCATGGCACGCCGAGTCCTTCGCCCCGGCGTCCCTGCGACTGAGCGACCAGCGACGGCCCGAATCTATCTTCGGCGGCAGGGCCGGAGCGTGCCGACGAGGGGGGCGGCCCGACGTCGGGGCGGCTCGAAGCGAGAAAATTCGGAGTAGGACACGGCCCCGACGCCGCATTTGACTGGCGGGACGCAGCCGCTAAAATAACGGGTTCGCCATGAAGCCGCCGAATACCATCTCTCTGGACGCGGTCCAGGACGAGCCCGTCCCCTTCGCGTTCGACCTGTCCTACTCCACCCGGGAGCTCGACCGGGAGCCCCTGCTGGAGATCACTCCGGTGCATCTGGAGGGGGAAGTCACGCGCATCGAGAAGGGCTACGCGCTTCAGGCGCGGCTCGCCTATGGAGGCAGGCTCGAGTGCAGCCGGTGCCTGGTGCCCTATCCGTTTGAGGCGAGGGAAGCTTTTTCCCTCGTGCTGACCCGGCGTCCCCCTTCCCCCGGGGAAGGCGGTCCTATGGAGAGCGAGGATCTCGATACCTACTTCTACGACGACCCCAACGTCCCCGTCGCGCCGATCGCGGAGGAGCGGATCCAGATGGCCGTGCCGATGAAGCCGCTCTGCCGGGAGGATTGCCGCGGTCTCTGCCCCAGGTGCGGAGTGGACTGGAACGTGTCGGAGTGCGACTGTACGCTCGAATTCGTTGACCCGCGGTGGGAGGCCCTGAAGCTCTTGAAGAAAGTGTAGGTTCCCGATGCCCAACCCCAAGCATCGCCACAGCAAGGCCCGCCGCGACAAACGCCGGGCCCACGACGCGCTCGTGTCGCCGGCGCTCTCGGAATGCCCGAACTGCCACGAGCCGAAGATGCCGCACCGCGTCTGTCCGCACTGCGGCTTCTACAAGGGCAAGCAGGCCATCAACACGTAACCGGGCTGGCCGGTATAATCCCGCGACTCGTGCTTCTCTGGAGGGGGAGACTCTGAATGCGCATCGCGGTCGATGCGATGGGTGGAGATCACGCCCCGCAGATCAACGTGGACGGGGCGGTCGCGGCTTTCCGCGAGTACGGGATCGCCTCGCTGCTCGTCGGACGTTCCCGGGAGCTCTCGTCGCTGCTCGCGGATTCCGGGTACCGCGGCTCGGAGATCGAGATCGTGGACGCCCCCGAAGTCGTCACGATGGCCGACCCGGCGACCGCGGCGATCCGGCGTAAGCGAAACTCGTCGATCCGCCTCGCCGCGGATTGCGTCCGCGAGGGCCGCGCGGAAGGGCTCGTCTCCGCCGGGCACACCGGGGCGGCGATGGTCGCGGCCAAGATGGTGATCGGAACGATCGAGGGAGTGGATCGACCGGCCCTGGCTGCGGTGCTCCCCAACCTGACGGGCCACTGCCTCCTCCTCGATGTCGGGGCGAACCCGGACGCCAAGCCCCAGCACTTCAAGGAATTCGCGGTGATGGGCTCGATCTACGCGCAGCTCGTCTTCGGCAAGAAGAGCCCGGCGGTCGGCCTGATGTCCATCGGCGAGGAGGAGTCCAAGGGGAGCGACCGTTCCCGTGAGGCCTTCAAGGCGCTGAAGGAGACGGGACTGAACTTCGTCGGCAACGTCGAGGGGCGCGACGTCTTCTCCGGAAAGGTGGACGTCGTCGTCACCGACGGCTTCACGGGCAACGTGATCCTGAAGGTCTCCGAGTCGCTCGCGGACATGGTGGAGTCCCTGCTGCGCGAGGAGATCAAGAGAACTTTGAAGGCCTCGGTGGGCTTCCTGCTCTCGCGCAGTGCCTTCCGCCGTTTCAAGATGCGGCTCGACTATTCCGAGTACGGGGGGGCGCCGCTCCTGGGCCTGAAGGGATGCGTCATCATCTGCCACGGCCGCTCCACCGCCAAGGCGGTCAAGAACGCCATCCGGCTGGCGGCGGAGTTCTCGCGCCAGCGGCTGGCCCAGAAGATCCAGTCCTCCATCGCCGACCTGCACTCCCGCGAGGCGCTGGCGGCGCGCCTGTAGCCGATGAATCGCGCGAAGATCCTCGGGACCGGCGCGGCCGTCCCGAAGAAGCTCCTGACCAACGCGGACCTCGAGAAGATGGTCCAGACGAGCGATCAGTGGATCATCGAGCGGACCGGCATCAGGGAACGCCACATCGTCTCGGAAGGGGAGAAATTCTCCGAGCTCTGCACGAAGGCCGGCGAGCTCGCCTTGAAGCGCGCGCACATCAAGCCCGAAGAGCTCGACATGATCCTCGTCGGCACGATCTCGGGGGATATGCCGTTTCCGGCGACCGCGTGCCTCGTCCAGAAGAACCTCGGCGCCTCCCGGGCCGCGGCCTCGGACTTGAGCGCCGCGTGCGTCGGGTTTCTCTACGGACTGCATCTGGCCGACGGGCTCATCCAGTCCAACAAGGCCGAGAACATCCTGGTCATCGGTGGCGAGGTCCTCTCGCGCTACGTGGATTGGACCGACCGCTCGACGTGCGTTCTGTTCGGAGACGGAGCGGGCGCCGTGGTCCTGCAGGCGACGAAGGGGGACCACGGGATCCTCGGGAGCCGCATGAAATCCAACGGCGAGTACGCCGAGTACATCTTCCTGCCGGGCGGCGGCTCGAACTACCCGGCGAGCGACCCGAGAAACATCGAACAGAAGCTCGGGTACATCCGGATGAAGGGAAACGAGACCTTCAAGGTCGCGGTCAAGGCGATGGCCGATGTCAGCGCGGCGCTCCTGGCCGAGCAGGGCTTCAAGAACGACGAGATTGCCCTCTTCATCCCGCATCAGGCCAACGAGAGGATCATCGACGCGGTCAGCTCGCGCCTGAAGTTCCCGTCGGATCGGGTGTACAAGAACGTGGATCGGTACGGAAACACCTCCGCCGCCTCGATCCCGATCGCGCTCGATGAATGCGTGCAGGCCGGACGGATCAAGACCGGCGACCTCATCCTCATGACCGCCTTCGGCGCCGGACTGGTGTGGGGCTCGGTCCTCGTCCGATGGTGATCGGCCGGCTGGATTGAGTTCCCGGCGTGGGCAAAATCGCTCTATTGTTCCCGGGGCAGGGCTCGCAGTTCGTCGGGATGGGCAAGGCTCTGTGCGATGAGTCCCCGGCGGCCCGTGCGGTGTTCGGAGAGGCGGATTCGGCGCTTGGGTTTCCGATCTCGCGCCTCTGCTTCGAGGGGCCCGAGGAAGAGCTTAAGCTCACGGCCAACACCCAGCCGGCGATCCTGACGCATTCGATCGCAGCCCTGCGCGACCTCGAGGCCCGCTTTCCGGAGCGGCTCGAAGGAAAGGCTTTCACCGCCGGTCACTCGCTCGGAGAGTACTCGGCGTGCGTCGCGGCCGGCGCGCTGTCGCTCTCGGACGCCGTCAGGCTCGTTCGCCGGAGAGGTCTCTTCATGCAGGAGGCGGTCCCCGAGGGCGAGGGGGCGATGGCGGCGATCGTCGGGCTCGCCCCCGAGCAGGTGGAGGCTGCCTGCCGGGAGGCCGCGCAGGGGGACGTCGTCTCGCCCGCCAACTTCAACTCGCCCGAGCAGGTCGTGATCGCCGGGCGCGCAGCGGCCGTCGCGCGGGCCGCGGCGGCCTGCACGGCGCGCGGAGCGAAGCGCGTCCTGGCGCTCGCGGTCTCGGCTCCGTTCCACTGCGCCCTGATGGCTCCGGCGCGGGAACGTCTCTCGCCGCTCCTGCGTGAGGCGCGATTCGCGGACGCCGCCGTTCCCGTCGTCACGAATGTGGACGCGATAGCCGAGTCGCGCGGGGCGAGGCTGCGGGAAGCGCTCGTGCGGCAGGTGGATTCTCCGGTTCGCTGGGTCGATTCCGTACGTCTCCTCTTCCAGGAAGGCGTGGACCGGGCGATCGAGATCGGGCCGGGGAAGGTCCTGTCGGGTCTCGTGCGGCGGACGGAGTCGGGCATCAAGGTCGAGAACTATGGATAGTGCGAATGATTAGTGCGAAGTTCGAAGTGCGAACTTCCGGGTTGGAATTGCGTCGAAACCTGGAACTTAGAACTTCGCACCTAGCACTCCTTCTTAGTCTCGCGTTCGCGGCCGGATGCGCAACGGCGGGCGCGGCGCGGAAAGCCTCCGCCATCGACACGGCCGTGAACGAGGCGTCGCGCCGCTGCGGCTGCCGGATCGGAGTCGCCGCACGGCACCTGGAGAGCGGCCTTTCCTACGAGCGCAACGCCACCGAGCCGTTCGAGTCGGCGTCGGTCATCAAGATCGCCATCCTGACCGAGGCGATGGCCGAGGTCCGGGAGGGCAAGCTCGCGCTCTCCGACCGGTGGACCCTCACGGAGGAGAAGAAGGCGGACGGCTCGGGGACGCTGCTGATGCTCGACGCGGGATTGAACCCCACGTGGAGCGACCTGATCACGCTGATGATCGGCCCCTCCGACAACACGGCCGCCGACGCCTGGATCGATCGCCTGGGCATCGAGACGGTCAACGCCCGCATGGCCTCGATGGGGTTCCCTCACATCCGGCTCCTCGCCAGGATCCCGGCGCTCGCGCGAGCGCACGACACCCCGTCGCCCTGGACGGGATTTCGCCTGGGCTCTATCACGCCGCGGGAGGTCGCCGACTGGATGAGCCGCGTCGCGCAGGGCGAGCTTCTCGACGCGGAGTCGTCCCGGAAGATTTTCGAATACCTGGACAAGGATCCGACCCGCCAGCGCATCGCCCGGCGCTTCCCCTCCGAAATGCTCTGGGCCGGCAAGTCCGGCTCGATGCGCGGCGTGCGCAACGACTCCGGCATCCTGCGTACGAGGAAAGGGCGGTTCGTCCTGGTCGTGCTGACCGACGGCAGCAAGGCCGAGGCCGTGAGTTCCGCCGATCACCCCTCGGTCCTGGCGATCGCCGACGTGGCCAAGGCCATCGTGGACGCCTGGAGCCGCGACCTCCCCGACATCGTGGACAAACCAAAGTAGGGATTGAGAATTGAGAATTAGCCGGAATAATCCCCTTTTCGCACATTCTCAATTCACAATTCTCAATTCTCAGTTTCTCCCTGAACAGATAGACTCGCGATAACGACAATGAGCCGCTTCGAAGGGAAGGTGGCGCTCGTCACGGGCGCCTCCCGCGGGATCGGCGAAGCCATCAGCCGGCGGCTGGCCTCCGAGAGTGCCACGGTTCTTGCAGCGGCGCGCTCGTCCGACGCGCTCGCCAGGGTCGTCGCGGACATCTCGAAGGCTGGCGGGAAGGCCTCCGCGCTCGCGATCGATCTTGCGGATCCGGCTTCGATCGAGGCCGGGGTCAAGTCCGCGCTGTCGGTGCATGGCCAGATCGACGTCCTGGTCAACAACGCCGGCATCACCGAAGACAACCTGATCGTCCGCATGTCCAAGGAATCGTGGGACAGGGTCCTCGCCACGAACCTGACGGGCGTCTTCCTGATGACGCAGGCCGTGGTCCGGTCGATGCTTCGCAAGCGCTACGGCCGGATCGTCAACGTGACCTCGGTCGTGGGCCTGATGGGCAACGCCGGCCAGGTCAACTACGCCGCCTCCAAGGCCGGCCTGGTCGGCCTGACGAAGTCGGTCGCCCGGGAGCTCGCCTCCCGGAACATCACGTGCAACGCCGTGGCCCCCGGCTTCATCGCGACGGCGATGTCGGAGAAGATGACGGAGGCCGCCCGGGAAGCGCTTTCCTCCGAGATCCCCCTCGGCCGGCTCGGGACCGTGGACGACGTCGCTTCGGCCGTGGCCTACCTCGCTTCCGATGAGGCCGCCTACGTCACCGGCGCCGTCCTGAACGTGTCGGGGGGGCTC
>JAWOLE010000057.1:0-4545 GCA_033853815.1 Thermoanaerobaculia bacterium | reverse complement strand
GTAGCGACCGGTCGCAGGCGTCCCGAGAGGGTCACGCCGTAGAGGGCGCGGGCGGTTCCGGCCCGAGCGGCGCTGAACCAGATCTCTTGGCCGTCCGGCCGCCAGGCGACGCCATCCGTGCTCCCCCACCCGGTGGAAAGAGTCCTCTTCGTTCCCGACCGGTCCACCACGGCAAGAGAGCCCAGGTCGTCTCCGAAGACGGGATGGTCGAGAAAGGCCACCAGATCCCCCCTCGGAGAGACTCTGGGACTGCTGATCCATCCCGTCGTTTCGTAGAGGACCTTGCCGACCGGGAACTCCAGCCGGTAGCGCCGCTGGGGCGCGCGCACGACAGCGAAAGCGCCGCCGTCCGGCGACCAGTCCGCGTCTCCAACGTCTTCGAGCAGCTCGCGCGGGGCGCTGCCGGACAGCGGGGCCTGCGAAAGAGTGCCCGCCCTCACTCCGATGGAAAAGTCGTTCGGGAGATTCAGCAGGAGCATCTCGCCGCTGCGCGAGATCGATTCGACCTGTCCCGGTGGCAGCGAGAGCCGGAGCGACTCGGGGCCCTCGACGCGCACCGAATAGAGCTCGGACTTCTGAGAGCCATCCCACGAGGCCGAGTAGATGATCGTCTGCCCGTCCGGAGCGAAGCGGGCGGACCACACCGGCCCGCGGCGGTAGGTGAGAACGCGATAGGAGGGAGGCGAGGTCGGATTTGCCTTCCAGACAAGATGGCCGCCGAAGACCCCCGCCACGACCGCCGCGGCCAGAGCGGCCGTGGCGGCGAGCGAGGGAAGCCGACGGCGAGCCCTGGGGGACAGGGGCTCCAGACGCGGTGTGGAGGGTCCCGACAAAGCTTCCAGATCAAAAGCCAGGTCGCGCGCCGACTGAAAGCGCTGCTCCGGGTTCTTCTCGAGGCAGTGCCGGATGACGCGCTCGAGACCCGGAGGAATGGTCTGGTTCGTCAGTGAGAGGTCCGGTGGATCTTCGCGCAGGATCGCCGACATCGTGTCGGCCGCCGTATCTCCCCGGAACGCGCGCTTGCCCGAAAGCAGCTCGTAGAGGATCGCCCCCAGCGTGAAGACGTCGGAGCGCGCGTCGGCCGGCTGGCCGCGCACCTGTTCGGGGGACATGTAACCGATCGTGCCGAGCACGATGCCCGGCTCCGTGCCGGCCGTCGCCGTCGGCGCCTCCGTAAGGGGACCGGCGCCAGCCTCGGGCCGCGTCAGCTTGGCCAGTCCGAAGTCCAGGATCTTGACCCGGCCGTCCTTCGTGACAAAGAGGTTCTCGGGCTTCAGGTCCCGATGGACAATCCCTTTCTCGTGCGCCGCGGCCAGACCTCGCGCGGTCTGCGCCGCGTAGTCAATCGCTCGGCGCGCCGAGATTGGCCCGCCGGCCAGGACCGCGCGCAGAGGCTCTCCTTCGAGCAGCTCGCTAACGACGTAGGGCGCGCCGTCGTGCGACCCGGCGTCGTAGACAGCCATGATGTTGGGATGGTTGAGCGCCCCGGCGGCCTTCGCCTCCTGCTCGAAGCGGCGGAGGCGGTCGGGATCGCCCGCAAACGACGCCGGCAGGACCTTGACCGCGACCTCCCGCTCGAGCCGCGGGTCCTTCGCCCGGTAGACCTCTCCCATCCCACCCGCGCCGAGCGGCGACACGATCTCGTAAGGGCCAAGTCGGGCACCGGCCGAGAGCGTCATTCCTCAGGCCTGCAAAGAAGCTGGAGCGATCCGGACGGGGTTCACGTTGCCATTGTCTGGCCGAACGGCCCTCGATTCAATGCGCGCGAGATTCCCGAGTCTTGCGAGGGAAATCGGCCCGGTCGGGGCCTCAGCCGGAAATCGACCGACGCGGGTCCGGGCCGTAGCAGGCCACGAGGAGATCGCCGCTCTCCGCGGGAACCATCTGCCGGTCCGCCGGGTTCCCGCCGTATCGGATGACGCGGACCTCCCGGATCCGGCTCGTCACGACGCGGTTGCCAAACTCCAGACGCAACCCGCAGGCGGCGACGATGTCGTGCTTCAGGACGCTTCCGCCCCAGGTGCATCCGGAGATGGATAGCCGAACCGGGGAAAGGCCCTGCCGGTCGAACCAACCTCCCTGGATGCGATAGGTCGCGTCCTCCAGGACGTGGATGGAATAGACGGAGTTCTCCGTCACCACGAGGACGCGGTCTCCCGGCTTCAACTCCGACTTCTGAACGGGGCGAACGAGCCGGATCTGTCCCAGGATGGCGTTGACGGTGCGGGCGCGGGCGATCATCCGAGGCGTCCCATCAATCTCTATTCTCCCCCCGGAGCGGTTTCCGGTTTGAGTCCTATTGTATCCGTTAGCATCTCCCGCCGTGGGCTCAAAGGTTCCTCGCTGGTCCGGCCTCGTGCTGCTCATCAGCGTCCTGGGCTTTGCAGGAGCCGTGCCCGCGGCCCGGGGGTTCGGGGGACCGCAAGGTCCCCCGCTGACTTCCAGCCGGCTCGGGGGGCCGCAAGGTCCCCCGCTTTCAACCGCCCCCTCCGTCGCCCGAAGGATCGAGCGGATCGTCCATGCGTTCCCCGGGACCCTGGGCGTCGCGGTCCGGAACCTCGGCACGGGCGAAGCCTTCGCGGTCAACGGCGACGTCCGATTCCCCACGGCGAGCCTGATCAAGGTCGCCGTCATGGTCGAGGTGTACCACCAGCTGGCGGAGGGGAAGATCCCGCGGGACAAGGTCGTGACGCTCGCCGAATCGGACAAGGCCGGCGACGAACCGGTCGTCCTGAACCAACTCCACGCCGGGATCGGGCTGACCGTTCCGGACCTGCTCTCGCTGATGATCGCGTTTTCCGACAACACGGCCACCAACCTCCTCGTCGGGCTGGCAGGAACGGCGAACGTGGACCGCAGAATGGCCTCCTACGGTCTGCCGAACACGAAGATCTTCCGGCCGACCTTCCGCGACGGGCACGCCGATGTCTTTCCTGAGGAGGAGAGGGAGTTCGGACTCGGCATGACGACCCCCTTGGAGATCGCGCGCCTGATGGAGCTGATCGCCGAAGGAAAGGTCATCGATCGCGCCTCGTGCGACCAGATGCTGGCGATCCTTAAGAAACAGCAGGACCGGGCGATGATTCCGCGCTCCCTCCCCTACGGCCGGGACCGGATTGTCGTCGCCAACAAGACCGGCTGGGACGAGGAGAAGCTGCCCGACGCGAAGGGCTTCAAGGGCGACGTCCGCACTGACGCGGCGTACATCGAGAGCCCGAAGGCGCGCTATGTCATCGCCATCTGCGCCCGCCGGGTCCGGGACAAGACCCCGACCGTGGACAACGTGGCCCTGAAGACCGGAGCCAGGATCTCGAGGATGGTCTACGACCATTTCAACGGGAAACCCTAGCTCTCCTTGTCATCCTGAGCGCATCGAAGGATCTCCTCTTTCCAAAATAAAAGGCCCCGGTCGCCCGGGGCCCAAGCCCTCGTCTTAGACTCTCTCGGCCACCGTTCGCGAAGCGAACGCCTGCGGCCGACAGTTCCGGTCGCCCGGGGCCTTCTCGATTCCTCGGTGAAGGGACTTACGGAGCCTTCTGGACGCAGCCGGAGACGGCGTTGGACCACTCCCACTGGTAGCCGTAGCCGTTGTCGATGAAGGGGGCCGGGCTCCAGGCGCACTTGTCGTCCGCCTCGTAGCCGCGCCGGTCGAACCAGGCGTTGCCGTCGGGGTCGGTCACGGCCTCGCGCGTCTCGTGGCAGGAGAAGTGCTCGAAATTCTGTGCGACCGTCCAGCCGGTCCACTGGCACCCGCCGCAGGAGGGATACGGCATCGAGGAATACTTGATGTCCGTGCCCTTGTAGCCAAAGTTGCTGTGGTAGGCGCAGAAGACAAGGTTCGGGCCGCCGCAGGAGTCGGATGTCCCGTAGGAGGCGTAGGAAGTGGAGGGCAGGAAGACCTCATAGACCGTGTTCGCATCGATGGCGCCGCCGTGATTGAAGTACTTGACGACCTCGGCCTGGACGTCGGCGTCGGTCACGTTGGTCGGGGGATTCGAGCTATCCACCCAGTACGTGTTCGTCAGGTTCGTCTGCTGGATGCCCGAGTATTGGGTGATCACTTTGTACTCGCCCGTCCCACCGAACTGTCCGAAGAACCCGTAGATCGTCTGGGCGAGGGCGCTGGGACTGGAACTGGTTCCCCACGCCGAGCCCCAGAAGATCGAGACGGCCTTGGCGCTTGTGATCGTCGGGCCGCCCCAGTAGACGAGGTTCGAGCCCCCACCACCCGGCTTGGCCTTGCCTTCGTTCAAAGCCTTGTCCTTGGTCGGATAGAGCTGCGTGTGCTTGCCGTTGGGCTCGTCGATGCGCTGAGCGAGCGCAATCGAGGCGCAGGAAAGCAATACGAGGACAGCAAACAGTCGTCTCATCGAAAGATCTCCTTGACTTGAGAATGCGCGATACGTCAGTTCGCTTCAGGTCCGCCCGCGGCGAAGTGTAGACCTGTCGAAGAACCGGGCAAAGCGTTTTGTTGAACCGGCCGGACTCCGGCCCTGGAAGGAAACGCTAGAGCTTCCCGACCTCGGCGATCGCCGCCCGGATGTC
>JAWOLE010000056.1:0-8198 GCA_033853815.1 Thermoanaerobaculia bacterium | reverse complement strand
TCGATCCGCTCGACGTCGCGGTCTACCGGGAGCTCGCCGGCGGCACGACGACGGCCAACGTCCTCCACGGCTCGGCCAACGCGATCGGCGGCCAGAACGCGATCGTGAAGTGGCGCTGGGGCGGCGGTCCGGAGGACTTCCTCCTTGTCGGGGCGCCGGAAGGGATCAAGTTCGCGCTGGGCGAGAACCCCAAGCAGTCGAACTTCGCCAACCCGCGGCCGCGGTATCCGGCCACGCGCATGGGCGTCGCCAACCTCATCCGAGAGCGATTCCTCGCCGCGCGCGATTACCGCAAGCGCCAGGAGGAGTACCGGAAGGCCGCGGCGGTCAAGGGCGCCTCTCCCGTGCCGCCGAAGCCCGACCTGCAGCTCGAGGCGATCGCCGAGGTCCTGGAAGGCAAGCGGCAGATCCACTGCCACTCCTACAGGAAGGACGAGATCCTGGAAGTGATCCGCGTGGCGGAGGAGTTCGGTATCAAGGTCGCGACCTTCCAGCACGTCCTCGAGGGCTACAAGGTCGCCGACGAGATCGCCCGGCACGGCGCGGGCGGCTCGACCTTCTCGGACTGGTGGGCGTACAAGCCGGAGGCCTACGACGCGATCCCGTACAACGGGGCCCTGATGCGCGAGCGCGGCGTCCTCGTCTCCTTCAACTCCGACTCCGACGAGCTCGCGCGGCGCCTGAACTGGGAGGCGGCGAAGGCGGTCAAGTACGGGGGTGTCCCCGAGGCCGACGCCCTCGCCTTCGTCACGATCAACCCGGCGCGGCAGCTCGGCATCGAGAAGCGGGTCGGGTCGCTCGAGGCCGGCAAGGACGCCGACTTCGTAATCTGGAGCGGCAACCCGCTCTCGACCTCGACGGTGGCGCTGGAGACCTGGATCGACGGGAAGAAATACTTCGACCGCGCGGCGGACGTGGCGAGCCGTCCGGCGCTCGAGAAGGAGCGGGCGGACCTCGTCGCGAAGGCGAAGACGATGCTCGCGGCCGAGCGGGCCGCAGGGCGCCCACGGCCGACGCCCGCGCCGGGTCCGGAGGGCGCCGCGGCGCCGCCGGCGAGGGTCTCCCCGACACGGGCTCCGAGAGAGCCGGGCAGGACGCCCGAGACCGCGCCGCAACCGAGCGTCCCGGCCCCGACTCCCACTCCGCATCCAGGAAAGTCCCTGTGAGACCGGCCTCGCTCGTTCTCGCGACAGCGCTCGCCGTGGCGCCGGCATCGGGACAAACCGTTGCGATCGTCGGCGGAACGATCCACACCGTCAGCGGGCCCGACATACCCAACGGCACCATCCTCCTTCGCGACGGGAAGATTGCGGCGGTGGGATCCTCCGTCGAGGTCCCGGCCGGCGCGAAGGTGGTGGACGTCAAGGGCAGGCACGTCTATCCCTCCCTCTTTCCGCCGATCACGGAGCTCGGCCTCGTCGAGATCTCCTCGGTCCGTTCGACCGTGGACACGACGGAGCTGGGCGAGATCAACCCGCAGGCGCGCGCCGACTATGCCATGAACTTCGATTCGGAGCTCCTGCCGGTCGCGCGGTCGGCCGGGATCCTCGTCGCCGGGGTCTCGCCGGCGGGAGGGATCGTCTCTGGCTCTCTCGCAGCGATGAAGATGGAGGGCTGGACGCGCGAGGACGCGACGTTGAAGGCTCCGGCCGCGATCGTGGTGCGATGGCCGGATCTCATGATCGACCGCTCGCGGACGGCACGGTTCTCCGTGCGGCTCCAGGAGAAGCGGCGCGACGAAGCCCTCGAGAAACTGAAGGACGTCTTCGCAGAGGCTCGCGCCTACGCCCGGGCGCGGGGGGCCGAGGGGAAGGCCGGCATCCCGCGGCACGACCGCGACCCGAAGCTCGAGGCCCTGCTGCCGGCGATCGACGGGAAGGTCCCCGTCATCGTCGTCGCCCAGCGCATCCGGCAGATCCGCGACGCGATCGCGTGGGGCAGAGAGGAGAAGCTCCGCCTCGTCCTGGCGGGAGTGAAGGATGGCTGGCGGATCGCCGGCGAGATCGCGAAAGCGGACGTGCCGGTCATCGTCGAGCAGCCGATGGAGCTGCCAACACGGCGGGACGAGCCCTACGACGCGAACTTCGCCAACGCCGGCGCGCTCGCGAAGGCCGGCGTCCGCGTCGCCTTCACCGACGGCGCCAACGCCTCCAACGCCAGGAACCTCCCCGACCAGGCCGCCGCCGCGGCCGCCTTCGGCTTCCCGCGCGAGAAGGCCGTCGAGGCCATGACCCTGGAACCGGCGCGTATCCTGGGCGTCTCCGACCGGATCGGCTCCCTGGAACCCGGCAAGGACGCCACGCTGATCGTCACCGACGGCGACATCCTCGACCCGCGCACCCGAGTGCTCGCCGCCTACCTCGACGGCCGGGCGCTGGACCTGACGGACAAGCAGAAGAGACTCTATGAACGCTATCGCAACCGACCCAAGCCGAGCCGTTAACGCCCGTCATGAACTGGCTCTTCAAAGAGGAACCGACGCACTACTCCTTCGACGACCTCGTCCGCGACGGGAAGACGTCCTGGTCGGGGGTGAAGAACCCGCTCGCGCAGAAACACCTGCGGCAGGTCAGGAAGGGAGACCGGATCCTCTACTACCACACGGGGGACGAGAAGTCCGTCGTCGCGATCGCGAAGGCCGTCTCCGACGCCTTTCCCGATCCGAAGGACAAGTCCGGCAAGCTCTTCACCGTGGACATCGCGCCCGTCCAGAGGCTTCCCCGCCCGGTCGCGCTTTCCGAGATCAAGGCGAAGCCCGCTTTCAAGGAGTTCCCGCTCGTCCGCATCTCCCGCCTCTCCGTCATGCCGGTCTCCGAGAAGGAGTGGTCCGAGATCGAGAAGATGAGCTCGGCCGGCTAGTTCCGGGCGGCGGCGTCCTTCAGGTATGTCAGATCTGACATAGTCTGTGCAAGACGAGATAACAATTCGCAAAGAGGAGGGTGTGATAGGCCTCTTGCCGCTATTCGTTGCCATTCTGGCGCCTTCCCTGGATTTCTCGGCCCCCGCCGCGCAGTCGGCTGCGGTACAGTCCGCCCCGGCGGTCACGGCTGTGGCGCCGGCCCCGGCGCGGGACCCGGGTCTTCCCCCTTCCGAGGGCGAGGCGAAGGCAGTGCTGGAGAAATCGCCGCGGCACGGCGAGTTCGTGGACGTCCCGATGCCTTCCGGCGGTCCGGTCAAGACCTGGATCGTCTATCCCGAACGCAAGGACAGGGCGGGGGTCGTCCTCATCATCCACGAGATCTTCGGCCTCTCCGACTGGATTCGCGGCGTCGCCGACCAGATCGCCCGCGAGGGGTTCATCGCCGTTGCGCCGGACCTGATCTCCGGCCACGGCCCGGGCGGCGGCGGCACCGACTCGGCCGGCGGCCGCGACGAGGTGGTCAAGTTGATCCGCGGGGTGACGCCCGAGGAAGTCACGCTTCGCCTGAACGCCGTCCGCAACTGGGCGATCAGGCTGCCCGCGGCCAGCGGGAAGAGCGCGACTGTCGGCTTCTGCTGGGGAGGCGGCCAGAGCTTCGCGTACGCGGCGGCCCAGCCCGCGCTCGACGCGGCGGTCGTCTACTACGGCACGTCTCCGGACGCGGCGGCGCTCGCGAAGATCCACGCGCCCGTCCTCGGTCTCTACGGCGGCGACGACGCCAGGGTGGACGCGACGATCCCGCCCGCGCAAGCGGAGATGAAGAAACTCGGCAAGACTTACGAGCCGCACGTCTATGCAGGGGCGGGCCACGGCTTCCTGCGCGCGCAGGCCGAGCGAAACGGAGCGAACCTGAAAGCGACCCGCGAGGCCTGGCCCCGGACGATCGCCTTCCTGCAGGAGAGGTTGAGGTGATGTGGCGTCTCGGGCGGAGCGAGAGCCGCACCTAAGTGTATAACATAGACCTGACCCTACCGCCTAGAGTTCGCGCGCCGAAAGTTCTCAGATTTCGAGGCGCATGCGGGAGACGGGCAGCCGGACGCCTTCCGGAAGCTCGAGATCGAAGCGCTCGATCACGGCGAATCCGCAGGCGAGGTACAGGGGTTCGCCGGGAAGCGTGGCGACCAGCTCGAGCGCGCGAAAGCCCGCTGCCCGGGCGGCTCGGACGCACTCATCCACGAGCCGGCGGCCCAGACCCTTGCGGGCCGCGCCCGGATCGACGAAGAAGGCCCGCAGCCGGGCGGGATCCACGGCCGGGTTTAGCGTCGGGTCCGGCCCGCTCTTGTCCCGATCGCTTCCGTACAGCGTGCGCCGGCGGCTCCAGCCCCCGCAGGCGACGAGCCGGCCCTCCTCCTCGATGACGAAGTACGTCCGGTCGGCGACGAGCCGCGTGTCCACGCCGAACACGTGGCGGACGGCGGCTTCCGTCTGCTCGGCGGTGTAGTAGGGAGCGCTCAGGCCCCGGGCTGACCGCGCGATGAGCGCCTCGAGGGCGGGGACGTCGTCCGGCCGCGCGAGGCGAAGTCTCACTCCCGCCGAATATGTCAGATCTGACATATGCGAGAGGAGCTCGGTCTAGGTCGGAGGCTTGACGCTGCGGGCGACTCCGTGGCGCGGGGACTTGGCGACCGTGCGCTTGCAGGCGTCCCCGACGCCGCTGTGGTTCGTGTCGGCCTGGTCGGGGTTGGGGACGTTGGGGCAGTTGTCCACGGCGTCGGGGACGCCGTCGTCGTCGAGGTCGGAGAACCAGCCCATGTCGCGCAGCGCCGGTAGCGTCAGGTCAACGTTATGGGTCAGGTCCGAGTTGATGTTGGGCTCCATCAGCAGGTCGGGGATCGCGATCGTGTCCCAGTGGGAGATCGAGGAACCCAGCTGGATCGGATTGGTCGCGAAGAGAAGCACGCGGCCGGAGGAGTCCCCGCCAGCGAGCTGCGAGGTCTCGAGGTGCAGCGTCACGTTGACTCCGCTCGCGAGGTTCGCCTTGAGCGTCGCGCCATCGGCCATCGTGATCCGGACGGCCGGGATGGTGATCGTCGAGCCCGTGCCGTCGTCGCCGAGCCCAGCCGGGGGGATGTCCCCGACGTTGTCCGCGATGAGGACGGCGGTGGCGCCGGCGTTCTGGCAATTGCGCGCCTTGAGGACGAACGTGCACTTCCCGCCGGTGGGCCCGCGGTCGACGAGAGCGATCTTTCCTGCGATGGCCGAAGGGTTGGTCAGCGGCGAGCAGCCGTCGGTCGTACTGGGACCCAGCGAATCAGCGGCATCCGTTCCGAGCACGACCTGCCCGGTCAACCCGGAGGCGGTCACTTGAGGCCCGAAGGAGGCCGTTCCGACGGCGAGCCGACCTGCGATGCTCGAAGGGGAATTCACGTCTAAGAATGGCGTGCCAGGGAGAAGAAGAGTGGAAGCCGCGGCGTTCGTCAACGCGCCGTTCCAGGCGACGCGCCGGCCGTTCAGAGCGGAGGCCGCCCGTTCCGGGGCCGTCATCGCGGACCAGATCTTGCCGGTGTTTCCGTCGATGATGTTCCGCTCGAAGATGTCGGGCAGGCCGCCGGATTCGTTGCCGGTGTACAGATCCACGAGAGTCAGAAACCCGAAGCCGTGGGCGAACTCATGTAGGAGTACGGTTACGAGGTCGATATCTGAGCCGTGGTTGTCATCGAGGCCATAGTACCAGCCGATGCCGGGGCAGTTGGACGTGCCCAGATCGGAGTTAAACGTGGTGTGGATGTCGTTCGCGACACCCCCGCCTAGAAGCTCGCAATTCGCGCTCCCACAACTCAGTCGCTTTCCCGCCATCTTGTTGGCCAGGGCCGACGGGTACCAGGTGCCGGGAACGTTCACTCCGTTGCTGACTACTGGAAAATCCGAGAAGGCCAGCGTCGGGCCGCTTTGGGCGAGCGAGATCGATGTGGCGTCGCAGAATAGGGGGCTGAAGCTTGCCTCGATCCGGATCTCGACGCCGCTGTCGAGCAGGTGGCCCCAGATGTCCGCGACAGCCTGGAAGGCGATCAGCCGCTGCTGGCCGAGCGTGGTGCCCGTATTGCCTCCCACGGGCGTGGCCGGTGTGGGGTCGTTGAAGCCGACGCCCGGCGCGTCGGTGTTGATGATGGTGATCTTCGCGCCTCCGGCGTGGAGAGTCGCGGGACGGACGAGGAGGACGGCGCCGGCCACGGCCGCCCAAACGAGGACTTTCCGCAAATTCGCTGTCTTCATGGGCGCCCGGCTCTCACCGCTCCTCGAGGACCGGTTTGGGTGGAGGAGGCGGCGGCGCGGCGAGCGCGACCTCTTTCTCCCAATCGGGAACACACTGCGTGGAGAGCGAGCCGTCCGGATTTCGGGTCACGACCAGGTCCTGCATGAAGAGACCCTGCAAGTCCAGCATGAGAGTGCCGTCGGGAAGGACGGTCGGCTGAAGGCTCTCGACGGCGCGGCTGAATTCCTCACGCGCGGCCTTCGTCCAGGCCGTCAGATCCTCAGGCGTCGGCTGGCGGAGCTGTCCGGTCTGCGGATCGATGAAGGCGCGGAAGCCGGCGCCCCCGACGCGGTCGTCGGCCGGGCATATGGCCGCGGCCGTCCGGGCCGGCTTGTTTTCGGATGGACCCGGTGTCCCTTCGAGACGCTTCTCGGCGGCGCCGGCCGGCAGCGCGCAAGAGCCGAGTACCGCGAGTGTCCAAACACAGCGCAACAAGCTGGTCTTCATGAGTATCTCCAGAGAATGGAGGGCGAAGATTAGCACAAGCGCGCGACGCCTGCCGGTCTCAGATCCGGCAGTGGGCCAGGCCGCGCTTCTCCAGATACTGCTGGTGGTACTCCTCGGCCCGGTAGAACTTCGAAGCGGGCGTGATCTCGGTGACGATCGGCCGCTTGTACTGGCCGCTCGCCGCGCGCCTGTCCCTGGAGGCGATGGCCGCCGCCTGCTGCTCCGGAGTGTGGAAGAAGATCGCGGAGCGATACTGCGTGCCCACGTCCGGTCCCTGGCGGTTCAGCTGCGTCGGGTCGTGGTTGTCCCAGAAGGCGTCGAGGAGCCTCTCGTAGGAGATCCGTGACGGGTCGTAGTCGACCTCGACAGTCTCGGCGTGACCCGTCGTGTTGGTGCAAACCTGCTCATAGGTCGGGTTCTCCGTGCGGCCTCCTTCGTAGCCGACCGCCGTCGAGAGGACGCCCTCGACCTGACGAAACGCCGCTTCAACGCCCCAGAAACATCCCGCCGCAAAACTCGCTTTCGTCATGCATCCTCCGATTTAAGAATATTTCGGCTTGCTGGGAGGCGCAATCTGTAAGGGAGAGAGCGTTTGAAACTTACTCTCCGGTGAGGCGCAGTACGACGCGCACCGGCGTTCCGTCCGGCGGCAAGGCTCCCGGCTTGATCCGGAAGCGCGTCGTATGTCTGGCGTAGTCGCGCACGGTGTATGCCGCGTTGCCCACCTTGCTGCCTGGGCAGGAGTAAAGGCAGACGATGCACCCGGACTTCCACTTCGGGATATTCGCCTCGTTTCCGCCGAATCGCATCGCGAGCCCTCGCCCCGCCGAGTCCTCCAGGACGGACGAGAGCGGCGCGAGCTCCTTGCGGCCGGGCAGCCGGAGCAGGACCTCGACGGCAGGCCCGGCGATGACCGTGTCCGGAGCCGGATTCTTCGGATTGTTTCTCTCCTCCCACGACTCCATAGGGAGGTTGTCGCCGGGCTTCGCGCCGAGGCTTCGAAGAGCCGCCAGGACCTGCCTGTCGGAGACCTCGGCTTCGAGCAGCGCGGCCTGCGCCGCATTGCCTCCGCTCCAGACAATCGCGTGATAGCCGGGCATGCCTCCGGCCGAATCAAAGGACTTCGCGTTGACGGTCGCCGTGAACTCGATCTCGTTCGGCCTGCGGACGACAACGACGCCCGAGAACTTCTCTTCCGCCGGGCTTTCGGAGCAGAGAAGGGCCGCTGTGAGGCCGGCTAAGAGAAGCGCTTTCCGGTCCAAGGAATGCATCAGGGAGAGAATTGTGAATTGGCTCTCGTCGTGCCCTTCGTGCCGTAGGGGCGGGGCTTGTCCCCGCCCGCCTCCGGTAGCCTATCGTTCTTATCGCTCGCGCGAGATGGGCTAAGTGAGGAGGGAGACGATGGCAGTCGACCGGAAGAAAGCGGGAGCGAAGGGGAGAGAAGGGTTTCGGGTGATCGAGAGATACACGGTCTCGGGCCATTGCGTCGGGGATATCTGCTTCCGATGTGAATGTCGGATCGTCGAGATCCGGGGCGAAGGGCGAATGACACTTGCCTGGTGCGCCTGCGCCTTCCCC
>JAWOLE010000055.1:0-4584 GCA_033853815.1 Thermoanaerobaculia bacterium | reverse complement strand
TCCGATGAAGGACTCGAAAGCCGCCTTGTAGTTGAACAGGCCGTCTTCGTAGACCTCGTAGGGGCCGAGGATGACCTCGATGTCGGAGTCGAGGTCCATCCAGGCGAGGTCCGAGGCGTAGTAGTCGTTGGACATGAGCGCGGCCGCGAGCAGCGTCAGGTATTTCTTCAGGGAGGCGTTGCCGGTCCGATCGGCCGCGGCGCGGAGCTTATCCGCGGCTCGGGACAGGAACGGGGCGTAGTACTTCGAGTAGGGGATCGCGACGAGACGATCCCCGTCCCTGCGGATGACCGTGAAGAGGCTCTGGAAGGCCTCCTTGTCCTGCGGGTGCGCGGCCACCCAGGCTTCGAACTCCCGTTTGGTCATGTCGACGGGATAGAAAGCGGCCCCGGGGGGCTTGGCGCGGCTGCCGATGAAGGGCTCGTTTTCCTTCACGCGGTCCCAGGGTCCCTTGTTGATCAGGAAATAGTCGGTCGCGGTGATCGCGTCCGGCCTCCCGGCGGCGATCATCCGGTTGAGCGCCTCGAGCAGGGACGGGTTCTCCTCGGCCACCTGGCGAAAGAAAATGTCGTCGATCTCGCGCGAGGCCGCGATCAGATCCTCCAGGGTTTCCGTCTCCCCGTCCTTGAGGAGGGAGTGGTCGTAGTCGATCACCGTGTGCGGGAACTGGCGCAGCCGCTCGGCGATGTCGGGCGCGAACCTCATGTCGCCGGCTCCTTGCGCGGGCCCCGAAGGGGCGGCCGGCGGCGAGGGGGATTTCGGGGCGAGGGGCGCCGTCGCCGGACCGCAGCCGACGGCGGCGGCCAGGCAGGCGAGGATTGGCGCGAGGGTTGCGTTTCGCACGCGGTGGAATCTAGCATCCCCGCCGGGGGAATGGCATGACGAGTGAGACAAAGACGATCGATCGGGAGGCCTGCCTGGAGTGGCTGGCGGTCAACCGACGGCGCTCGCGGGAGTTGTTCGACAGCGTCGTTCCCGACGCCTACGAGACGCGCCCGATCCCCCTGCGCAACCCGATCTGCTTCTACGAGGGACACCTGCCGGCCTTCAACGTCAACACGCTCCTGAGGCGCGGCCTCGGCGAGCGGGGGATCGATCCCGGTTACGAAGTGCTCTTCGAGCGCGGCATCGATCCGGAGGACGCTTCGGCCGTTGGCAAAGCGGCGGCGCGCTGGCCCTCGCGGGACGAGATCCTGGACTACGGGCGGCGCGCCGACGCCGCGATCGCGGAGGCCCTGCGCGAGAAGGACGTCGTCCGCGAGGAGAATCCGGTCTTGAGAAACGGGCTGGCCGTCTACACGATCCTGGAACACGAGCCCATGCACCAGGAGACGCTGCGCTACATGTGGCACCGGTTGCCCTACGAGAAGAAGAGGCGTCCGGCGGGAACGCCGCTTCCCGTCGTCGGCGGAAGGCCGCCGGCGCCCCGCAGCGTCCGGATTCCCGCGGGAAGAGCGACCCTCGGAGCCGAGCGGGACCGCGTCCCCTTCGGCTGGGACAACGAGTTTCCCGGCTTCCGCGTCGAGGTTCCGGAGTTCGAGATCGACGTCTTCGACACGACCAACGCCGAGTTTCTCGAGTTCGTCGAGTCGGGCGGCTACGAGGCGCGGGAGCTCTGGGACGAAGAGGGCTGGGAATGGCGCGCCTCCGGCGGCGTCCTCCACCCTCTCTTCTGGGAACGCCACGACGGCGCCTGGTTCTGGCGGGGGATGTGGGAGCTCGTTCCCCTGCCTCCCGCGTGGCCCGTCTACGTCTCCCTGGCGGAGGCCCGGGCGTACGCGCGCTGGAAGGGGAAGCGGCTGCCGACGGAGGCGGAGTACCACCGGGCGGCCTTCGGGACCCCGGACGGCTCGGAGCGGTCGTATCCGTGGGGGGAGGATCCGCCCGACCAGACGCGGGGGAACTTCGATTTCCGCAACGCCGATCCGGCGCCGGTCGGCTCTTTCCCCGCCGGCCAGAGCGCCTGGTGCGTTCACGACCTGGTTGGCAACGGCTGGGAGTGGACCTCGACGGTCTTCGGCGGTTTTCCGGGGTTCACGCCGATGCCCTCCTATCCCGTCTATTCGACGGACTTCTTCGACGGACGCCATTTCGTCCTGAAGGGCGGCTCTCCCGCGACCGCCCGGGAGCTCGTCCGGCGGAGTTTCCGCAACTGGTTCCGCGGCAACTATCCGTACCTCTACGCGACCTTCCGGTGCGCGAAGTAATCGGATGATCGAGCGATCGGGTGATCGGGTGATCGGTCGGATCCCGGCTTCTCATCAATCACCCGATCACCAATCACCCGATCGTCAATTACAGGATTTCGCGGCGGACGTTCGTCGCGACCTGGCGCTCGTCCCCAAGCAGATCCAGTCGAAGTATCTCTACGACGCGCTGGGATCCTGCCTCTTCGAGGCGATCTGCCGCCTTCCCTGGTACCGGATCACGCGCGCCGAGGGGAGGCTGCTCTCCCGCTGGGCGTCGCAGGTCGTCGCGCCCCTGGCCGACCCGATGACTCTGGTCGAGCTCGGCTGCGGCAGCGGCGAGAAGATCGCGATGCTCGCCGAGGCGTTGCGGGCGCGCCGGCGCACCGTCTCGGTGCATCTGATCGACATCTCGCCGACGGCTCTGGAGCAGTCGGAGCGGACGCTCGCGCGATTCGAGCACGTCTCGGTCCTGGGTCACCGCGCGACGTACGAGGAGGGGCTGCGGCGGGCGGCCTCGCGGCGGGGCGGCGGCACGATGTTCGTTCTGTTCCTGGGCTCCAACATCGGCAACTTCGATCCGCCGGCGTCCCATCAGTTTCTCTCCGAGATCCGAGGCGCCCTGCGACCGGGCGACGCCCTCCTGCTCGGGGCCGACCTGGTCAAGCCGGAGCGCGAGCTGCTCCTCGCCTACGACGATCCCCTCGGAGTGACGGCCGCCTTCAACAAGAACCTCCTCGCGCGGATCAACGCGGAGCTGCTGGCGGACTTCGACCTCGACGGCTTCGAGCATCGCGCCGTCTGGAATCGGACCGAGAGCCGCGTCGAGATGCGCCTGGTCTCGCGGCGCGCGCAGGAGGTTTCGATCCCGCGCGCGGGCTGCGCCGTCTCCTTCGATACCGGCGAGTTCATCTGGACGGAGAGTTCCTATAAGTACGCTCCGGAACAGGTGCTCGCGATGGGCTCCGCTGCGGGTTTCCGCCCTCTCGAGCAGTGGGTCGAGTCGGACGCCCGCTTCGCGCTCACCCTCTTTCTCGCCGAGTGACGGCAAGGCCTGAAATCGGGAATCGAAAACCGGAAAAGAAGGGACAGTCCCGCGTAATCTTTTCCTTTCGAATTGCGTCTCAGCATCCGGCCCAGCGTATCCTTCGGACTCCCGGGCCGCGTGCTGCGTGCGGCGTGCTGCGTTGTAGTTTCGTTAACTCGGACCGACAGGAGGAGGTTCCCCTTGCGCAAAGTCCTTGCCGCGATTCTCTGTTCCGTCCTGGTCGCTCCGGCCCTGCCCGCCCAGGAGCGCGTGGACCTGGACATGGTCACGAAGATCCGTCTGGAAGGGTTCCGCGACTCCAAGGTGATGGAGACGGCCAGCCACCTGATGGACTCGATCGGGCCGAGGCTCACCGGCTCGCCCAACATGAAGCGGGCCAACGAGTGGACGCGCAAACAGCTGGAGGACTGGGGCCTGTCCAATGCGCACCTGGAGAGCTGGGGGCCGTTCGGCCGCGGCTGGAGCTACCAGGTCTCGAGGGTCCGGATGCTCGCTCCCGATACGGCAGAGCTTCTCGCGCTACCGGTCGCCTGGACGCCCGGAACCGCCGGCCCGGTGCGCGGAACGCCGGTGAAGGTCAAGCTCGCCGACAAGGAAGATCTCGAGAAGAACAAGGGCAAGCTCGCCGGCAAGATCGTGCTCGTGGGCGACATGCGCGACGTCCGGCCGCAGGAGAAGGCGCTGTCGGAGCGCTACGACGAGAAGGCCCTGGCGGAGCTCTCCCTCTACCAGATCCCGGGCATCACGCCCTACGCGCGGCCGGGCCTGCCCCCTTTCAACCGCGAAGAGTTCCTCAAGCGCCGCGAGTTCCAGCGGGCGCTCGCGAAGTTCCTGGCCGATGAGAAGGTCGCGGTCGTGATCGAGCCGGGCGCCCTGGACGGCGGCACCTTCCGGGTCCAGGGGGTCCCGAACGGCTGGAAGAAGGACGCTCCCCCCTCGGTACCCACGGTCATGATGGCGATCGAGCACTACGGGCGGCTGGCCCGCCTGCTCGACCGCAAGGAGGACGTCCAGCTCGAGGTCGACGTCCAGACGCGATTCAACGACGACGACGCAATGGCCTACAACACCATCGCCGAGATCCCCGGCTCGGAGAAGAACGGCGGGGTCGTCATGCTGGGCGGCCACATGGACTCCTGGCACGGCGGCACGGGCGCGACGGACAACGGCGCCGGCGTCGCAGTCGCCATGGAGGCCGTCCGGATCCTGAAAGCCGTCAACGTGCATCCCCGGCGCACGATCCGCATCGCGCTGTGGAGCGGCGAGGAACAGGGGCTGCTCGGCTCGCGCGCCTACGTCTCCCAGCACTTCGCCTCGCGGCCGGAGCCGAAGGGGGAGGACTCGGACCTG
>JAWOLE010000054.1:0-3858 GCA_033853815.1 Thermoanaerobaculia bacterium | reverse complement strand
GGCCTGCCGCTCGGCGTGACCGAAGCGGCGGTTCAAGCCGTGCAGCGCTGGAGGTATCAGCCGGCCCGAGGGAAAGCGGGTCCCGTCCTCTCGCACAAGACCATCCGGATCGTCTTCTCCCTGGGAGGATAGACAGTTCCTGGTTCCCGTCTTGAAACTCCTGGCGCCATTCGCGCAGCGAACAGCCGCGGCCGAAGGCATATAATTTTTTCCTCCATGCTCCAGGTTCTGTACGAAGCCGAGGGCCGGCCGCAGGTCTTCAACCTCACGCGCGAAGAGGCCACGATCGGCCGCTCCAACGACAACGACATCGTCCTGAACGATTTCTCCGTCTCCCGGCGGCACGCCACGCTGCGAAAGGAACAGGGCGGCTGGGTGATTCACGACAACCAGTCGACCAACGGCGTCCGGATCAACGACAAGCTCGTGCAGAGCGCGCCCGTCGGCGACGGAACGCAGGCGACCGTGGGGACCTTCGTGCTCCGCTTCCGGGAGGAGGCGGTCGCGCCTCCCCCGGCCCCGCGCGAGCGCAAGCACGACTCGACCTCGACGTGCATCCGGCCGATCTCGGAGTTCAACCTCGACTTCGGGCTGGAAAAAGACGTCGAGGCCGAGGCGGGCGAGTCCACGACGGGGCGCAAGCGCGCCGTCCTCGACGTCGCCTACAAGAACAAGGTCTTCGAGATCCTCGTCCAGGTGGCCAAGACGCTGATCTCGGTGGACGAGGTCGAAACGGTCCTCGGCAAGGTCATGGACCTGATCTTCGAGTACCTGCCGGTGGACCGCGGGTTCCTCCTGCTGGAGGAGGCGGACGGCCTGAAGCTCCGAATCAGCCGCCTGAAGTCCTCTTCGCGGATGACGACCGAAGGCGCCCCCTACTCGCGCACGATCGTGGACATGGTCGTCCGGCAGAAGGTCGCGGTCCTGACGTCCGACGCCCAGACCGACGAGCGGTTCGAGGCGGGGCAGTCGATTCGCATCCAGCAGATCCGTTCGGCCATGTGCGCCCCTCTCTGGAGCCGGGATCGCGTCATCGGCGTGATCCACGTGGACTCGCCCCTGCACGTGGGAACCTTCACCGAAAAGGATCTGGACCTGCTGACGGCGCTCGCCAACTTCGCCGCCGTCGCCATCGAGAGCGCACGGCTGCGCGAGCGAGTCGAGGAGGAGAGGCGCATCCGCGGCCGGCTCGAGCGCTACCACTCGCCGCAGGTCGTCGAGGAGATCATCGCGAACGCGGCGACCACGGGCTCCCGCGAGGTGGCCCGGACGAAATCCGTGACCATCCTCTTCGCGGACCTCGTCGGTTTCACGACCTGGTCGGAGAAGATGGCCGCCGGAGACCTCGCCGCGATGCTCACGCGCTTCTTCACCCTCGCTTCGGAGGCCGTGTTCTCGCAGGACGGCACGATCGACAAGTTCATCGGCGACGCCGTCATGGCGTTCTTCGGCGCCCCCTTCGAACAGCCGGACCACGCCGTGCGGGCGGTCTCGGCCGCCCTCAAGGTGCAGGAGGAGATGGCGGAGTGGAACCGGGAGCGCGTGGCCCGCGGAGAGCCGGCGATCCAGGTTCGGATCGCGTTGAACACCGGGGACGCGATCGTCGGCGAGATCGGCTCGGAGCGCCGGGTGGACTACACGGTGCTCGGCAACGCCGTCAACGTGGCCGCCCGCATGGAGGAGTTCGTCGCGATGGCCGGCGACATCGTGATCGGTCCGGAAACCTATGAGGCGGTCAGGGGACGCTTCTCCGTGGCGCAGATGGGCCTGTTCGCCCTGAAGGGCCTCTCGACCCAGGTGCCGATGTACAAAGTGCTCGGCTCTCTGTCCCAGGACGAAACGGTTTACGCCTCCCGCGTCGCGATGCCCCGCCCCCGCGCCCGCCAGTAAGACCGTCTGCGCGGGCGGTCGCTGCGCGACCGGCGCCGAGGGTTTTCAGCTACGGGAGCCCGGTTCCCCAAAACCACCTCTGGCAAGGAACCTGCTAGCAGGCAGAATGTCGCCGTCTACCCGGAATGGCTCGATTCTTGCTTTCTGATCCGCCGAATTGGGTGAGGGGCTAACCACAACGTCTCCCGGACGCTATTGGACAGATCCTGGTCGGGCTGCGCGGTGCATGGCTCGCTTGAAGACCGCCATCCGGTGACGAGAAGGAGCTTTCCATGAAGACTGAGTCGGTTCGGCCGAGCAGCGCGGACGCGGCCGTGTCCGCTGCGGGAAAGCGGCTGTTTCCCCGCGAGCGGCGCCGGGAGGACTGGTCCGGGAGCCTCGACAAGCGGCAGCTGCTGGCGGCCCTGACCCGATTGAAGAAAGGGCACTTCGACGTCCTGCTTCCCGAGGATCGCGTGGGTCTGGACGGCAAGATCGCGGACACCTTCAACGAAGTCGTCGAGCTGCACAAGGCGATGAGCCGGGAACTCGAACGGCTGAGCCGCGTGGTCGGCAAGCAGGGCCGGCTCTCCGAGCGGGCTTCTCTCTTCGGGGTCGGCGGTTCCTGGGCGGCGTCCATGCAGTCGGTCAACGCCCTGATCGGGGACCTCGTTCATCCCATCAGCGAGACCGCCCGCGTCATCGGGGCCGTCGCCAAGGGAGACCTGTCGCAGACGATGGCCCTCGAGAGCGACGGCCGGCCGCTCGAGGGCGAGTTCCTCTCGACGGCCCGCACGGTCAACACGATGGTCGACCAGCTTTCCTCCTTCGCCTCGGAGGTCACGCGCGTGGCGCGCGAGGTCGGCACGGAGGGGAAGCTCGGCGGCCAGGCGCTGGTCGTCGGAGTTTCGGGCACCTGGAAGGACCTGACCGACAGCGTGAACCTGATGGCCTCGAACCTGACGGCCCAGGTGCGCAACATCGCGGCGGTCACGACCGCCGTGGCCAACGGCGATCTGACCAAGAAGATCACCGTGGACGTCCACGGGGAGATCCTCGAACTCAAGGACACGGTCAACACGATGGTGGACCAGCTTCGCTCCTTCGCCTCGGAAGTGACCCGCGTTGCGGGCGAGGTCGGTACGGAGGGGAAACTGGGAGGCCAGGCGGTGGTCCCGGGCGTCGCGGGGACTTGGAAGGATCTGACCGACAACGTCAACTCGATGGCGGGCAACCTCACGGCGCAGGTGCGCAACATCGCCGACGTGACGACCGCGGTGGCCAAGGGAGATCTCTCCAAGAAGATCACCGTGGACGTCAAAGGAGAGATCCGGGAGCTGAAGGACACGATCAACACGATGGTGGACCAGCTCTCCTCCTTTGCCTCGGAGGTCACGCGCGTGGCGCGCGAGGTCGGCACGGAGGGGAAGCTGGGAGGCCAGGCCGACGTACGCGGTGTCGCGGGGACCTGGAAGGATCTGACCGATAACGTCAACTCGATGGCGGGCAACCTGACGGCTCAAGTGCGCAACATCGCCGAGGTGACGACCGCGGTGGCCAAGGGAGATCTCTCCAAGAAGATCACCGTGGACGTTCGGGGGGAGATCCGGGAGCTGAAGGACACGATCAACACGATGGTGGACCAGCTTTCCTCCTTTGCCTCGGAGGTCACGCGCGTGGCGCGCGAGGTCGGCACGGAGGGGAAGCTGGGAGGCCAGGCCGACGTGCGCGGTGTCGCGGGGACCTGGAAGGATCTGACCGACAACGTCAACTCGATGGCGGGCAACCTCACGGCGCAGGTGCGCAACATCGCGGCCGTGACGACCGCGGTGGCCCGGGGGGACCTCTCCAAGAAGATCACGGTGGACGTCAAGGGGGAGATCCGGGAGCTGAAGGACACGATCAACACGATGGTGGACCAGCTCTCCTCCTTCGCCTCGGAGGTCACGCGCGTGGCGCGCGAGGTCGGCACGGAGGGGAAGCTCGGCG
>JAWOLE010000053.1:0-8264 GCA_033853815.1 Thermoanaerobaculia bacterium | reverse complement strand
CGACGCCGACGCTCCTGCCCGCCGCCGACGCGAGGTTCCAGACCGCGGGGACCGCGCGCGAGAAGCCGGAGATCGGGACCTTCTGTCCGGTCTTCGGATCCACCTCCTGGAAGTCGAGCACGCGATGGCGGTCGGGGCCGACCCCGGTCGCGACCGTGGTCCAGACGATCGGCGAGAGGATCGGCATGAAGCTCGAGATCCGCGTCGTGTAGCCCTCGCCGGCGAGGCGCTTCCAGTTGGGCATCTTTCCCTCGGCGGAGAGGCGGTCGAGGATTTCGAAATCGAGCCCGTCCAGGCCGATCCAGAGGACCGGCCGGACCGCTCCCGACGGGCGGCGGGCTCGCGAGGAGACGTCCTCGGCCTCGACGGGAGGCACCTGGGAAACCGCGGCGGAGGAAGGCGGAGCGGAGGCGGCGGCCTGGTCTCTCTCGCCGCGGCCGCATGCGAGCATGGCCGCCAGCGCCAGCGTGAGGAGAAGGACGCGAGCCTTCACGATCATTACTTGGTCGGCGCGGGCGAGCGCCGCGAGGGCGCGGGAAGGCTCTCCCAGAGATAGGTCTCGAGGAAGCCCTTCTCACCGGGCAGAAGAGCTCCGCGGTAGAGGAAGGCGGGCGTGGCCGTGATCCCCAATCGCATCGCGAGACCGACGTCGCGCAGGACGCGCGCCCGGGCCCGGCCGCTCGCGATCTCTTCGGCAAATCCCTCCCGCGCGCCGGCCGCTTCCGCGATGTCGGAGGCGAGCTCCCGGGCCGCCGCGGCGCTCATTCCTTCGCTGCGCGCAAAGACCGCCTCCTCGTAGCGGCGGTACAGCTCGGGGCGGAGATTCGCGAGGGCCGCGGCGGACTCCGCCGCCGCGAAGGCCCAATCGTGCATCTTCACGAGCGGGAGGACGTGGATCTCGACCGTCCCTCCCCGCCCTTCGACGGTACGCCGGACGTCCGGCGTTCGGACGCGGCATCGGTCGCACTGGAAGTCCAGGAACTCCGTGACCGCGAACCGTCCCGACGCGGTCCGGACGCCTTCGTTCTGGGCAAGCAGCCGCCGACGGAAAGCGGCGGCGCCTTCGTCGAGCGGGTGAAATTCCCCGAGCATCAGCGTCGCGCCGTCGTCCGAGATGAAACCCGCCCGCCGTGCGAAGGCATCGGCCTCCTTATCCTGACGGATCGCAATCGTCAGCGGAGTCAGCGGGCCGCGCGGAGGCGAGCCCGGCTCCACTACCACGGGCAGCCCGAAGACCTCGCCCAGGGAGGCCTGGACATTTGCGAGGCCTGCCCGGACGTCGAAGGGCTTTCCCGCCGCGGCTCGATCCGGATCGTGGAGCACGTCGCCGACGAAGACCTCTCCCTTGCCGGCGTCGTAGAAGGCGATGTTGGTCTCCTGGTACGACTTCGACGAGGACCGGCGCTCGACGCGGTAAGTCTCCAATCCCCGCAGCGCGACCTCCCGGGTCGGCTGAACCACGACTTCGCTCCCCGGAATCTGGGCGTACCACCCGCGAAAATACTCGGCGATTTTTTCGCGCGGGGAGGCGGGCCGGGAAGCGCCGACGCAGAGCGCCCCCGAAACGGCGAGAGCCAGGAGAAGGGTTTTTCGCACGCTCGGAATCTAACACGCGGATTTTCCCGCGGATTCCGGCCCGTGGCTGTCGGCGCAGGCGGTCCTGTTCGCGACGCGCGAGCCTCAGCCCCCGGAGTCCAGAGCCTCCAGTTAGTTCGAAGCGCGACGCGCGCTGCTGTCCACGATCACGGCCCGCTTCGCGGCTTCGAGGGTGTTCAGGACGGCGGCCTCGCGTTGAAGGACGTTTTTTCCATAGCCCTTCCGGGTTATGAACTCGGCATCGACCTGCTGGTAGGGGACGTCCTTCGGGAGCAGTTCCCGGCGGTAGTGCCAGACCTCCCGCCAGTTGGCGCCACTATCGAGGATCGTGTTGCCGGGACCCGTCATGTTGTCGACCCTAACGTTGGTGGCGGCGCCGGAGCCCCCCGTCTTCTCGACCTCCACGACGTCGTTCTGGGTGAACTTCGACATTCCGGTCGGCTCCGCCGTGTCCTCGCCGGCGGCGATCGGCTTGCGGCCGATGTAGGTGGGTGGCCCGAGCAGGAGAAAAACTACCCCGCGGTCCGTCAGGCTGCCGCGCAGCTCGCCCTCGGTGAAGTGCGCGTCGGCGAAGGCGACCCGCTTCTCGAACTCCTCCCGGAACTCGTTCTCCGGCGTCTCGGGCTTCGGATCGCGCGCCTTCCAGAAGGCCGTGACGAATTCCGAGCGCGAGACCGGATCGGGAAGCCGGGAGAAGGCCCGCCGGTCCTCGGCGGACAGCAGGCACCGCACCGGTCCTGCCGCCCAATCCTCTCCGAGCTCCGGCTCGCGTCTTTCGGTCGGCGGGATGTAGGCGCGGTAGGCCGCGGCGATCGTAGACTCATCTTCCGGTTTCCCCTGGCGCTGGTCCTGCGGGCGCTTCAGATTCCGCCGCGTGTCCTCGAGGAGCGCGATGACCTTCTTCGGATACAGTCCTGGATCGAGCGACGGGTTGGGCATGAAGGCCAGAAAAATCTCGAACTCCGCCCGTGCCTCCTTTTCGCGGCCGAGCGCCGCCAGGCACGCGCCGCGATAGAAGGCGAGTCCCGGGGCGAGCGAGGTGCGGTACGCCTCGTTCTCGGGCTTCTGGCTCTCCCGTTCGACGTCGGACAGCGTCGCCAGAGCATTGGCGTAGGCGGTCAGGCGGAACTGCTCCTTCGCCTTGTGAAAGAGCTGCGGAAGAGTGGCGGCCGAAGCCAGGGAACCGATGAGGAAGAAGAAAAGCGAGAGGCGGGCGATGCGGCACATGGGACCCTCCAGGGTCCTCCGATTCTAACGCCGGGGGAAGTTCATCGGAGGAGAAAAAAATCGGGGCGGCCGAAGCCGCCCCGAAAGAATCCGATCGAGGACGCTCAGAAGGAGATCTTCAGAGCGGCCCGGAGAGACCGCGCTGGGGTGCGCGCGAGGGCCTTGCGGTAGTCCGCGTTGTCCGAGCACGGCGCCGTGGCCGTCGCCGGGCAGGACAGGCCGCTGGCGGGATCGGTTGTCCCCGGTGCGATACCCGCCTGACCGTAGAACGGGCTCTTCTTGTCCGTTATGTAGCCCCCGTAGATGCGGTTGAAGCCCTGGTCAATCTGGGTGACGATCTGCTTGTTCAGGAGATCGAAGATGTAGAGCTGCGGAGTGATCGTGACGGGCCCTACGTTGATGTTGTAGGCCAGCGAGAGGTTCGCCTCGTACTCCGTCGGCAGGCGTCCGGCCGTGCCGCGCTGGGTGAGGTACAGCAGATCCGGATAGAAGCTGTTGTAGTAGCCCAGCATCGAGGTCGGGGTGCCGCTCCTCACGTAGAACTGCAGGCCGGCTGCCAGGCCGAAGGGCGCGTTGTAGACCGCGTCCACCCGGAACTGGTGGGGCCGGTCGAGCTCGAGGTCGCCATAGGCGTTGATGTTGAACTGGTTGTAGTCGTAGTCGGCGTTGATGCCGGGGTCCGTCTGGCCGGCGCCTATGGAGGAGGCCTCGCGGATCGCTCCCGAATAGTTGCCGCGCAGGCTCGAGTAGAGATACGAAGCCTGCGCCCACAGGGTCTGGGAGAAGGCCTTGCGCGCCGTCAACTCGAGGCCGCGGAAGATGCGCTTGGCGGGCGGCTCCGCGACGCCCGGGAGGCCGCACAGACCGGCGTTGGGGTCACCGGCCGTGTTGACGGAGGTGTCGCAGGTCTGGATCCTCCCGCTAGCAATCGGACCGTTGCTGCCCGGGTTCATGATGCCGCAGGTGGAACCCTGAGCCAGGGGGTCCGTGTAGTCGAGGTCGCAGCGGTCTTCGACCGTCCGGCCGAGGGTCCGGTACGTCCCCTTCAGGCCCACCGACAGGGTCGGATCCAGGGCCTTCTCGACGCCCAGGGTGTACTCATCCTGGTAGGGTCCCTTGAGAGGCGTGGTGCACGGGGTTATGGTCGTGTTGAAGCATTCCACCGGCTCGCCCGCGAAGGAGCCGACCTGGATCAGCCGCGTCCGCGCCGCGAAGTTCTGGTTGGTCGCCGTCGGGCTGTAGTTGTAGTTGCGCACCTGGGTGTTGGCGGTGAAGACGCGGGCATTCAGGTCGGTCGGGATCGCGTAGTAGAAGCGCCCGCCCGAGCCGTAGAGCTTGCTCGTCCCGTCGCCGATGAAGTCCCAGACAAAGCCGCCGCGCGGCGCCCATTCGTTCAGGAGCTTGAATGCCGTGTGGCCGTCGCCTGCGAAGTAGTGCTCCTGGTCCCACCGCACGCCGGCGTTGACCGTCAGTGTGGGGATGATCCGCCACTGGTCCTGGACGAAGGCGCCCCAGCGCTTGGTCGGGGTGTCGAACGGAGCGTTCACGAGCGGCGTCAGGTCCGTCGCGTTCGCCGTGAAGAGCCGGTGCTCGTAGTAGACCTGTTCCCTGACGCCCTTGGGGTTCGTGTAGAACGGGGCCTGCGTCAGGTCGCAGGCGTTTGCGCCCACGCCGCACGGGTGAATACGCAGCTGTTGGGACCCCGTGTAATAGGTTGCCCCGAAGGTGTCGTCCTTCTGGTAGTCGCTTCCCAGCTTGAACTCGTTGTTGCCGACGTAGCCGGTGAAGTTGCCCAAGACAGCGTCGCGCTTGGACGCGTTGTTGATCGTCGGCCCGAAGACCTGGCCGAAGCCGCCCGTCACCGTGCTCGGGCTCGTCGTCTGGTCAACGACCTGGGCGACGTCGAGGCCGTCCGGCTTCGTCTCGAAGCGGTCTTTGTGGTAGCTGTACTGGGCCGTAAGGATGCCGAAGGAGCCGAAGAGCTGGTTGATGCGCCCGGCCCAGTCCGTGCCGCCCACGTCGCGCCGGCCGTTGTAGCTCAGGGGATTGAGACCCTGCGGAACAACCAGCGCACCCGTGTTCGTCTGGGGATCGGAGAAGATCGTTCCGACGATCGTCGTCCCCTGCGCCACGTTGAAGGTCAGCTTGCCCGCCCACAGGTTCGACGTGGCCTTCTGCGCGAAATCTTCTCCGGCGCGCGCCCCGGTGATCGGTCTCAAGTTGTCGTCGGTTATGACGCGGTCATAGGCGCCGTAGAACCAGATGTGGTCCTTGATGATGAAGCCGCCCAGGTCCACGCCCCCTTCGCTCCGCTTCACGTCTTCGGTGATCGAGCCCGCGGTGTTCGTGGAGGCGTCGCCGGTCTGCGAGCCATCGGCGGTCTTGTCGAACCGCTGCTTCGAGGTCATCCCGGGACTGTTGTAGTAGCCGAAGAGGTCGCCGTGGAATTCGTTGCCGCCCGACTTGGTGATCACGTTGACCACCCCGCCGGTCGCGCGGCCGTACTCGGCCTGGTATCCGCCCGTCTTGACCTCGACTTCCTGGATGAACTCGGTGTTGATGTTCTTGCCCTGGAAGCTCTTGATGACGTTGGTCGTGTTGACCCCGTCGATCAGGTAGAGGTTCTCCGCCGAGGTCGCCCCGTAGATCGAGATCTGGAGTGCGCGGCCCTGCGTCTCGCCGGTGTCGGTCTGAACGCCCGGCTGGGAGAGCACGATCGAGGCGTAGTTGCGGCCGACCGGCAGCTTGTCGATGACCTTGGCCGTGTAGTTGGTGCCCGTCGTCGTGGAGGTCGTGTCCACGAGAGGCGCCTCGCCGGTCACGGTGATCGCTTCCTTGGCCGAGACCTGCATCTGCATGTTGACGGTGGCCGTCGCGTCGAGCAGAACCTGGGCGGTCTTCTGGACGGTCCCCATCCCGGAGAGGTTTCCCGTCACCTTGTAGGGACCCGGCGGGAGACTCACGAACCGGTAGCGCCCGTCGTTCCCCGTGGTTGCGACGCGCGTGCCCTGCAGATTGGGACTCGTGATCTCAATCGTGACCCCGGGCAGCGCCCCCCCGCTCTGGTCGGTCACCGTGCCTTCGATCGTCCCGGTCGTCTGAGCTACGACGAGCGGAGCGATCAAGAGCAGGCAAACCGCCAGAAGCAGGGTAAATCGGTATCCTGGCTTCATTCCTGCCTCCTTAAGAAATGTGCTGCTAAATTGAGAGACACTCGGTCTTCCTTCACGCTCGAGCGTCTCCTAGAGCAATGTCACTGCCAGCGAGAGAGCCCCGACGAGTGCTAGTTAAGCCACTCAATCGAAAGGAGAAAGTACGATCGGCCACAGGCGGTTCAACCGGCCGTATGCAGCTTTTTTGGAGTTTAGTCCAAAGGCTTGGATTTGACCAGATGGTCAGTTACTGTCTGACCGGATAGATACCATCAAGGCCCCGCCCTCGACGGTCTGGCCTGCCGCAACCTGGGCGCGTTCGACCGTTCCGGCGCGAGAGGCTCGAATCTCGTTCTGCATCTTCATCGCTTCGAGCACGAGGAGGATCGCTCCCGCCTCGACACGGTCGCCGGGGCTCACGCGAATCTCGACGATGCGTCCGTGCATGAGAGCCCGGACTTCCTCGACTCCTCCTCCGTCGCCGCTGTCCTCGGAGGCTCCGACGGCCGCCGGCCGGGCCTTCGCGAGAGGCACGCGGCGAGCGCTCGATCCGGCCGCGACATCCACGCCTTCCCGCCCGCGCGGGAGCCCCCGGCCGCAAAGCTGACGTCCGTCGGGAAAGAGGAGCGAGACGCGGCCGTCGGGGAGCCTCGCGGCCTCCGCTTCCGCCACGGACTCCCCGTCAGTGACCCTGTAGAGGCATCCGCGATTCTCGACGACGATCTCGCGGGTCTCTCCTTCCGCCGCGCTGAGAAAAAGGATCTGTCTGCGCATCAGCGGCTCAGCGGTTCCGAAGCGTCTCCAGGCGGGCGGTCCGGCGCCACAGCGAGGTCACGGCCGGCTCCTCCAGCCTTTCCGCCGGAGCCTCGGAAAGCGCGACCGCCGCGAGCAGCAGGTCTTCGTCCGTGGCGGTCTCGGACTCGAGGAGACACTCGAGGAGGCCGCCGGCCAGCCGCCCTTCGAGCCACTGAACGTCGAAGGCCCCGGACTGGAAATCGGGATCCGCCGCCAGCCGACGAAAGAGAGGCAGCGTCGTTGCGACCCCCGCGATCTCGTACTCGGCCAGGGCGCGGGAGAGGCGGGCGATCGCCTGCGGGCGGTCACGGCCAAAGACCACCAGCTTGCCGAGCATCGGGTCGTAGTCGATGGGAACGGTCGAGCCCTGCTCGATGCCGAGGTCGTGGCGCACGCCCGGGCCGCCGGGCAGCCGCAGCGACGAGATCGTCCCGGGCGAGGGGGCGAAGCCGCGGCGCGGGTCCTCCGCGTACACGCGGCATTCGATGGCGTGGCCGCGAGGCGTGAGGGACTCCCTGAAGGAGAGCGGCTCGCCGAGCGCGATCCGGATCATCTCGGAGGCCAGATCGACGCCGAAGACCTGCTCGGTGACGGGATGCTCGACCTGCAGGCGTGTGTTCATCTCGAGGAAGTAGAAAGAGCCGTCGGGGGCGAGAAGGAACTCGACGGTGCCGGTCGAGACGTAGTTCACGGCCTCCGCGGCGGCGAGAGCGGCCGCGGAAAGACGCGAGCGAAGCTCTTCTCCGACGACCGGGGACGGGCACTCCTCGACGACCTTCTGGTGGCGGCGCTGGAGACTGCATTCGCGCTCCCCCACCGCCGCGCGCCGGCCGCGCGAGTCGCCCACGATCTGCACTTCGACGTGCCGGGGATGCGCGATGAGCTTCTCCGCGTAAACCGCGCCGTTGCCGAAGAACGCCAGCGCCTCCGAGGACACGCGCGCGAAAGCCTCGTCCAGCTCGCTCTCGGCGTCCACGCGCCGCATTCCCTTGCCTCCTCCGCCGGCGGACGCCTTGAGCAGCACGGGATAGCCGGCTCTGCGGGCGAAGTCCTTGAGCTCCTGGGGGCCCGAAGCCGCGCGCGTGGTTCCCGGCACGACCGGAACGCCGGCCTCCTCCATGAGCCGCCGGCTCCCCGTCTTCGATCCCATCAACCCGATCGCTTCGGGGGACGGCCCGACGAAGACCAATCCCGCCTCGACACACGCCCTGGCGAAATCGGCGTTCTCCGCCAGGAACCCGTAGCCCGGATGGATGAGCGTCGCGCCCGTCTTGCGCGCGGCCTCCAAAATCGCCGGTACGTTCAGGTAGCTCTCCCGGGCCGGGGGCGGCCCCAGCCGTACCGCGTAGTCGGCGATCGCAACGTGCGGGGACTTCCGATCCGCGTCGGAAAAGACCGCCACCGTCTCGATGCCCAGGTCCCGGCATGCCCGAAAAATCCGGACCGCGATCTCGCCGCGGTTGGCGCAGAGCAACCTCATAGCCGTAGCCGTAA
>JAWOLE010000052.1:0-10381 GCA_033853815.1 Thermoanaerobaculia bacterium | reverse complement strand
TTTCTTCTGGAGGCGGGCGCCGGAACCGCCTTTCTGCTCCTGTTCTTTCCCACTCGCACGCTCGGCCGGGGGTTCTTCGCGCTGCACGGGGCGCTCGCGTTCGCCTTCGCGGCGCTCGCGGCGCTCGCACACCCCCGGGGGCTCGCCCCCGCGCTTGCCGTGGCGTCCCCGGTTCTCCTCGCGTTCTACGCGCTGGCGGCACAGGCCGACCGGGCGCGGGCAGCCCGGCCGCTGCTCGCCGCCGGTTCCCTCTGCGCCCTGGCCGGCCTGGTGGGCGTCGCCCTGGCCGCTCCCCGGCCTCAGGGGGACGCCTGGACGGCGGGCGGAGCGGTTCTGGGCGGTCTCTTCTTCGGTTCCGTTCTCCTGACGATGAATCTGGGCCACTGGTATCTCGTGTCGCGGTCCCTTCCCTTTCGCCTGCTTGCCCGCGGCGCCGCTCTCTTTGCCTTTCTGGCGGCCGCGCGGGCCGCGCTGCTGGCCGTGGCGGTCGCGGCCGGGGGGAGCCGGGAGGGCCTTGCGCCGCTTCTTTCGCTCGAGAGAGACGCTCTCTTCTTCCTCTTCCGCGTCCTGTGGGGCATCGTGGGTCCCCTCGCCCTGTCCTATTTCATCTGGAAGACGGCCGACATGAGATCCAACCAAGCCGCGACCGGCCTTCTCTACGTCGCTCTCGTCTTCGTCCTGATCGGCGAGCTGCTCTCCTCCTATCTGACTGTCGCCACCGGCTTCCCGGCGTGAGCCCGCGTGCGAGCGCGCTACTACTGTCCCGCCTGCATGGAGAGCCGCGAGCACGCGGTGGGAGAGGACGGCTCTTTCCAATGCGCGAAGTGCGGGCGCCCTTACGAAATCCACTGGGCGGAGGCCGCGCCAGGCAGCCCGATCCAGAAGTGCGCCTTCTGCGGATCGACCGCCTTCTTCCTCCAGAAGGACTTCGACCAGCGCCTTGGCTGCCTCTTCATGGCGATCTCGCTCGCGGCGGCCCTGTACGCCGGCTGGAAGTTCGGCTGGATCTGGTTCACCCCGGTGCTGCTCGCCACGGTTCTCGTGGATTGGATCGTCGCGACCCGCGTGCGCCCGGTTACGATCTGTTACCAATGCGACGCCGAGTATCGAGCGGCCCCCGTAAACCCCCGCCATCGCGGGTACGATCCCCACGTCGCCGAGAGGTACGCCGAGACGAAGACCGTCCGCCGGATGCGCTAGCAGGGGGCTCGGGGGACCGCAGAGTTTCCCGCGCGGAAGCCGGTTCGGCGGACCGCAAGGTCCCCCGCTCAGAAGCCGGCCTGGGAGACCGCAAGGTCCCCCCCGCGGAAGCCGGTTCGGGAGGACGGGGGGCCCCCCGCCCGGAGTTCAGGATCTTCGACGTCTCGCGGCGCATCGACGAAAAGACGGCGGTCTGGCCGGGCGACGTCCCATTCCGCTGGCGCTCGACCGCCCGGCTGGTCCGCGGATCTCTCTTCGAGTCCACCTGCTTCACGATGAGTTCGCATGTGGGGACCCATGTGGACGCGCCGTCCCACGTGGCGCAGGACGGGACGCCGATCGGGCGTGTCGCGCTCGAAGCCTACCTCGGTCCGGCCCGCGTCGTGGAGCTGCCCGGCCGCGGCGAGATCGGGCCCGACGCGCTTCCCCGGAGGTGCTTCGGCACTCCCCGCGTGCTCTTCCGGACGGGAGGCAAAACCTTCCTCTCGCCGCTCGCGGCCCTTGCACTGGCGGAGAAGGGGGTACTCCTGGTCGGGACCGACGCCATGTCGGTGGATCCCGAGGACGCGACCGACCTCCCGGTGCACCGCACGCTCCTCTCGCGCGGCATCGCTGTCCTGGAGAACCTCGATCTCTCGCGGGTCCTCCCCGGGGACTACCTCCTGATCGCCCTGCCGCTGTTCTTTAGCGAATTGGACGCCTCCCCGGTGAGAGCCATATTAATTAAGGAATTATAGCAGTTTATCCTAATAAAATTAGGTGAGACTTCGGGGCTGGCATACGCCCCCTCAATAGGCGAGGGCGTTCTTCTTGAACAGAGGCCCCGGCGACCGGCCGGCCGCCGCGGCCCTCAGCCGGAACATCAGCCCGCCCCAGGTCGTGTTGCACGAGACGAAGTACTCGCTCGCGCGCTGCCATCCGGCATGCGTGAAACGAAGAAGTGTCGCGGCTCCCCGCTTCTCGAGCTCGAAGATGAGCTGCGTGCCTTTCCACTCTTCGCCGGTTTCGCACCGCCAGGTCGCCTTGCGGCTGCTCACGAGGTCGGTGGGCTTGAGTCGATAGATGGTCGAGCGGCTGAAGAAACCCAGCTCGACGGCGCCATCGGCCATGTCCGAGACGTCCTCCGCCCACCAGGCCTTGAATCCCTCGCCGCTCGCGACGTACGGGTAGAGCTCTTCAGGGCTCGCCGGCACCTCGATGCTGTGAACGATATCCGCCATCGGTCTTCCCCCCTTCGCCGTCCCGGTCGGTATGGAGTTTAAGACAGTCGTCGAAACCCGCCGCGCTCCAGCTGGGGAGACGTGAAAGAGGATCAGTCGGCGGGGAGTTTCCGGCCAGCGTCCAGATTGTCGAAGTTCAGGATGGCGTTGAAGACGAGAAAATACGTTCCCCGGGTCTCGCCGCGCCAGATGGGGTTGTTGGAGAAGAGCACGATATGCCCTTTGCCGGCCGGCACGTCCACGACCGCCGGGTGCTGAGCGATCTGCTTTCCGTTTTCCAGCAGGCCCGACACGAGGAGGTCCCTGGCGTCGCCATAGCGCAGGATGACGCGCGGGCGCGCGTCCGGAGGGATGACGAAGGGGTTGTTCCGTTTCTGTTCCTCGGTCAACGGCAGGGCTTCCCATGTTTCCGCGTGAGGCTCCTCGGGAGGCTCGACGAAGGGGCGGCCGGTCGGCCGGTCGGGATCATCGGCGGTCCCTCGCCCGGTCGGGCGCTCCTTCTCGTCCGGCGCGCGGCGCCGGCCCCGGCTGCCGGCGAGGCTGCTGATGTTGAAGATGGGCCCGTCGAAGGAGTAGAAGGCCGGCGCTTCGGCGTAGCCGTAGAGAATCGGGCTCGACCTGTCCACCAATTGGGAGCGCACGACGCTACCCGTCAGCTTCAGCTTTTCGGGACGGGCGATCGAGACTCCGGGCGTCAGGCCGAAGTCGACGGCCAGCTCGGCCGTGTCCATGACGCCGACGAGCAGCCCTCCATGGCGGACGAATTCCTGCAGGTTCTGCAGACCCGCGAAACCCAGGCCGGGACGCATGTCCTCGGTCGAATCCTGCCGGCCGATGTTGGGCGTTTCCGGCGTCGTCTTCCAGGGCAGCGGGTTGCCCCAGAGCGGCATGCCCGAGACGATGGCCGTCGCGCCGCGTCCGACGGGAGGGAAGAGGATCACGTCGTAGCGGGCCGAGAGATTCGGGCTCGCGGCGACCGTCTGGGTGCTGATGTAGTCGTAGGGGACGCCGAGCGTGTCGAGCGCCAGCCGCCACCAGCCTTCCTCCTGCGTCGAGAGCCACGTGTGGACGAGGGCGATGCGCGGCGCCCGGATCGCGTGGGTCTTCACCTCCGGAGCCTTCTTCAGCGCCTGGACCTCCAGACCCAGCTCCGAAGCGACGCGGCGCAGCGCGTCCGGCGCGGCTCCCCGGATCAGGAACGAGCCCCGGCGGAACTTGCGTCCCGCGGCCTCGAAGGACTTCTCGGCCGCCTGGAAGTCGGCGTCCCGAAACCGGTACCTCAAGGACAGGAGCGATGATTCCGCGTTGTGGTTCACGGCGAAGACCGAGCCCTGTCCCCGCAGGCCTCCCGGCGCGCGCACCTCGCCCGAAACCCGCTCCATCGGAACCGACAGCACCGCCGGATCCATCACGCGCGCGACCTTGACGCCGAAGAGCTCGCCGAAGGTCCAGCCGGTGTCGTCATAGGGGCTCTTCTGCGGGTCGTCGGGGCTCCAGTACTGGTAGTCGAGGAGCATGTCGGCGATGCGGCTGTAGGGCTGGTCCATGCGGACGACGTAGCTTCCGGCTGCGAACCGCCGGGTCTCGGAGACCCACTTTTCCGGTTTGGCTTTCACCGCGGCCCGCCCGGCCTTCTCCCTTTCGCTCGAGGCCTCCGTGTTCTCGCCCTTCTTCGCCTTGACCTGGGCGGTCACCGTGAAGGGCGCTGTCGCCTTCGAGATCTCGCATCCCTGCATCTGGAGGACCCGCAGGAGCTCGGCCTGCGCCCCGGGTCTGGCCTCGTCGGAGGGGAAGACGTAGGCCGCCGGACCCTCGGCCTTCGGCTTCTCGATCGAGCGTTTGCTCTTCAGGTAGAAGTTGCGCAGGAACTGCGTGCCGTTGGCGGCGAAGTAGTGGAGCGACGTCAGGAGCCCGGTCTCCTCGTAGTTGTTGTTGTCCCTCTGGGACCACTGGACCCGCGGCAGCGGCGGGTTCTGCCGGTACCAGGTCTTGGCGTACTCCTCGGGGCGCAGCGTCCTCTCCAGGGTGTCGGCGCCGGCGTTCCCGAAGGTCTCGTAGAGGCGGGAGATCCCGTTGTGCGTGGCGCCGATGAACATCAGGTAGCCGGGGCTCCAGGTGTCGAACGTGCCGTGCGTGAAGACGCCCGGCATGCCGAAGCGCGTCATCTCGCCGACGTTGTTCCAGCCGATCATCTCCCACTCGTCGGTCAGGATCGGGTCGAGCCAGGCGTTGTAGGGGCCGTCGCCCACGGTGTTGTCGTAGAGGAACGGCACCGACTCGTGCAGATCGTGCAGGAGGGTCGCCTTCTCCTCGAGGAAGGTCGCGAGGACATTGCGCGTGAGCTTGAGCGACAGCCCCATGGCGTCGCGGTTGTTGTCGTGGGCCACGTACTTGCCCCAGTAGACGAGCGGAGGCCAGTTCGCGCCCGGGTGGGCGAGGTGCCAGTTGTAGATGTCCACCTGCCGGTCGCGGCCGTCCACCTCGACGACGGGCGTGATCAGGGTGATGACGTTGTCGCGGATGAACTTGACGTAGGGGCTCTCGTCCACGGCCAGGCGGTAGGCCAGCTCCATCAGGGCGGTCGGGGCTCCCGTCTCGGGGGAATGGATCGTCCCGGTGATGTAGTAGATGGGGACGGACTGTCCGACGAGCCGCTCGGCCTCCGCGTCGTCCATGTGGATCGCGCGCGGGTCGGCCAGCCTGGCCAGGCGCTGCCGGTTCTCCTCCATCCGCGCGAGCAGGTCTTCCGAGGCGACGGCCACGACGATCATCTCGCGCCCCTCCTCGGATGTGCCGATCGAGCGGACCTTCACGCGCGGGCTCGCGCTCTCGAGCATCCGCATGTAGCGATGGACCTCCGCGGAATACGGGAGTTTCCCCGGCGCCCCGGCCACGTCCCCCAGGACGGCCTTCGGATTCGGGACCCTGTCGGAGGCGGGCAGGTAGTCCACGAGCGGAGAGAGGAAGAAGGGTTCCGTCGTGTACTGCCGGATCTTCTTCGTGTACTCCTCGTCGATCTTCTGCGCCGGATCGCGCGCCGGCGTCGAGGAGTCCACCGCGGCGAGGGCGGAGGCGGCGAGGAACGGAATCGTGAGAAGGAAGGGAGCACGGCGTTTCATGGCGGTTTTCCTTTGCCTCTCAAGAATCACGAGCCGCTTCAATCGGCGGCCGCGTAGAAGGCCAGGGTCTCGAGATTGACCTTCAAATCCACGTTCTTCAGGCGAACCCCGGCCGGCGCGCTCAACCGCACCGGGGCGAAATTCAGGATCGCCTTCAGTCCCGCCTGGACGCAGCGCCGCGCGACCGCCGCCGCCTCGGTCGCGGGCACGGCCAGGACGCCAATCTGGATCTTCTCGCGGGAGACGATCTCCGCCAGGTCCGCCACGTCGCGCACCTCCACGCCCGCGCGCGTCTTCGTGCCGATCTTCGCCGCGTCCCTGTCGAGGAGGGCGGCGATCGTGAACCCGCCGGACCGGAAGCCGCTGTAGTCGGCCAGGGCCTGGCCCAGATGCCCGGCTCCGATGACGGCGAGCCGCCACGTGCGGTCAAGGCCGAGGATCGAGGTCAGATGCTTCCTCAGCTCCGAGACCTCGTAGCCCACGCCGCGCACCCCGAACTCGCCGAAGGTCGCGAGATCCCTGCGGATCTGCGGGGGATGGAATCCGAACCGGCGGGCGAACTCCTTGGAGGAGATGTGGCGAAGTCCCTCCGCCTCGAGCGCGGCGAGGCAGCGTACGTACGCGGAGAGGCGCGTCGCCGTGAGCTCGGAGACGGCGCGGCGGTCGAAGGCGGGCCCGCGGCGGGTTCGGCGCCCGGGCCGGCGGACGGAGATCCCCGCACTCCGAACCTGTCCAGGGACCTGGGGAAGACGGCGTCGGGGATCGGAACCCGTCGTCACGGGGAGGCGAAGGGGAGAGTCTCCGCGGCTCGGCGGGCCAGATCCCACAGGGGAGCGGGGAAGATTCCGAGGACGAGGATCCCGACGACGCAGAGGGAAAGGGCCAGCCGGTCGGCGATCGCGAGCGGCGGCGGTCCCTCGGGCTCGACGGCCTCCCGCATGTACATCAGGTACACGATCTTCAGGTAGTAGCCGATCGAGATCAGGCTGTTCACGACCCCGATGATCGCCAGGGCGTAGAGGCCGCGCTCGATCGCGGCCTTGAAGACGAAGAACTTCCCGATGAACCCCGCCGTGGCCGGGACGCCCGCCAGGGAGAGGAGGCAGAGCGTGAACGCGGCCGCCCGGAAGGGGGAGCGCCGGCCTTCCCCGGCCAGCAGTCCGATCGGGTGCGGCCGGGTCTCGTCGCGGTAGAAGGCCGAGACCGCGGCGAAGGCGCCCGCGTTGGAGACGAGGTAGGCGAAGAAGTAGACCAGGACGGCCGCGAGAGAGTCGGACCCGAAGACGGCGAGCGCGATCGTGACGTACCCCATGTGCGCGATTCCGGAATACGCCAGGAGCCTCTTGACGTCCCGCTGCGCGAGCGCGACGACGTTGCCGAGAGTCATCGAGAGGATCGCGAGCGCCGCGACTCCCGCGCGGAAGCGGTCCGGCATCCCATCCTGGAAGATCGCCGCGAGGACGCGGTAGAGCACGAGCAGGCTCGCTCCCTTGGGGGCCACCGAGAGGTACGCCACGGCCGGGGTCGGCATCCCCTGGTAGACGTCGGGGGCCCAGGCGTGGAAGGGCGCGAGCGACATCTTGAATCCGAACCCGACGAGCAGGAGCAGCAAGGCGAGAACGACCAGGGGATCGCCCGCGAGGCCCGGGTGCGCCAGGGCCGCGATCCGCACGCTGCCGCTCTTGCCGAAGAGCAGGACGATGCCGTAGAGGGTGAAGGCCGAGCCGAAGGCGCCGGTCAGGAAGTACTTCATCCCCGCCTCGGAGGAGGCCTCGACCGACCGGAAGAACGCGGCGAGGACGTAGAAGGAGAGCGACAGCGTCTCGAGCCCGATGAAGACCACGAGCAGGTCGAGCCCGCGCGTCATCAGTGAGACGCCCAGGTGCCCCCAGAGCAGGAGCGCGTAGAACTCTCCCTTCTCCTCGCCCGTCCGCTCGAGGTACGGCTTGGCCGCGAGAATCGCGACTGCGGCCGTCGCCCCCAGGAAGAGGCCGACTGCCTCCGTCAGAACGGAAGTGTCCAGGCGCGCGTCGAAGGTGGCGCCGATCGGAGCGCGCAGCAGGAAGTAGAGGTAGCCCGCGATCGCCGCCAGCGACAGGGTCGCGAACCAGCGCCGGGCCGCCGGCGCGAACGCCTCGAGGAGCACGATCACGCTCCCCGTGACGGCCAGCACGATCTCCGGAGCGATCGCTGCGAGGCTCTGCGGCCCCCAGGGCAGGAAGGTCGTCATCGGCCGCCTCCGGCGCTTTGTACGCCTGCCGTTCTCATCGTGGTGCCGGTGACACGGGCGGGGTCAAGCCCCGCCCCTACGGCACGGAGGGAACGAGCGGAGGCCTGCGTCGGGCCTTGGTGCCGTAGGGGCGGCCCTTGCGGCTGCCCGCCTCCGGTCGTAACCGGCGCCTCGTCGTCGCGGGCGGGGACGAGCCCCGCCCCTACGGCACGGAGGGCACGGGCCTGGGCCGTTCTCTGCGTCACGGATGCACGGACCGCCTCTACCGAGGGGCCGAGGCGGCTCAGGACATCATTCGGCCTTACCCCGATCCAGACCATCAGGACGACGAGGACGCCGGCGGCGACGAGTTCGCTCCAGCGGATCTCCGTCAGCTTCCGGTTCTCCTCGTGGACGAGGGGGTTCCAGAAGACGCGCTGGACGAGCGAGAGCATGTAGATGGCCGAGAGGATGACCCCGGTCGCCGCCACGACCGACCACCAGCGGTGCGGCGAGGTCCACGTCCCCACGAGGACGAGGAACTCGCCGACGAACCCGTTCAGACCCGGCAGCCCGATCGAGGAGAGGGTCGCCACCAGGAAGAGCGCGGTCGTCACCGGAACGATCCCCGCGATCCCGCCGTACGCCTCGATCTCGCGCGTGTGGCGGCGCTCGTAGAGCACGCCGACCAGGAGGAAGAGCGCGCCGGTGGACAACCCGTGGTTGACCATCTGGAGGATGGAGCCCGAGAGGGCCGTGGTGGTGAAAGCCCCGACGCCGACGACGACCAGTCCCAGGTGCGAGACCGACGAGTAGGCCACCAGCCGCTTCATGTCCTTCTGCGCGTAGGCGACCATCGCGCCGTATACGACGCCGATGACCCCGAGGACCCCGAGCCACGGGGCGTAGCGCATCGCGGCGTCGGGGAAGAGAGGCAGCGCGAAGCGCAGGTATCCGTAGATCCCGAGCTTCAGGAGCACTCCGGCCAGGATGATCGAGCCCGCCGTGGGCGCCTCGGTGTGGGCGTCCGGCAGCCAGGTGTGGAGCGGAAAGACGGGGACCTTGATGGCGAACGCGAGGGCGAAGGCGAAGAAGAGGAGAGCCTGGGTGGAGGCCGAAAAATCGAGCCGCGTCAGATCCGCGAGCAGGAAGGACCAGGTTCCGGTGGCCTCGCGATGGCGCACGGCGAGGTAGAGGATCGCCAGGAACATCAGGAGGCTTCCCGCCATCGTGAAGAGGAAGAACTTCATGGCGGCGTAGATGCGCTTGGCGCCGCCCCAGATCCCGATGATGAAGTACATGGGGACGAGCATGACTTCCCAGAAGACGTAGAAGAGCGCGAGGTCGAGGGCCGCGAGGCTCCCGAGCATCCCGGTCTCCAGAACCAGGAAGGCGATCGAGAAGGCGCGCACGCTCTTCTCGACGTGGGTGACCGAGAAGAGCAGGGAGACGGGCGTCAGGAGAGTCGTCAGGAGGATGAGCAGGAGCGAGATCCCGTCGATCCCGAGCGCGTAGGAGACGCCGACCGAAGGAATCCAGCGCACCTTCTCCGTGAACTGGAAGCCGGCGGCGGAGACGTCGAACCGGGTCCAGAGCGGGATCGACACGGCGAGGTCCAGAAGCGACACCGCGAAAGCGAACCACTTGGCCGCCTGTCGGGCCGACTCCGGGAAGAGAAGCAGCGCCGCCGCTCCCGCCGTCGGCAGGAAGACGACCACGGTCAGCAGGTGGTTCTGCAGCAGGTCTTGCATGTCAGGATCCGAAGCCGATCACGATCAGCAGGAGACCGATCAGCCCAAGAAACAGCGTCAGCGCGTAGTTGCGGACGTTTCCCGTCTGGAAGAACCGCAGCACGTCGCCCGCGAGCTCGACGAGGAAGGCGCCCGCGTTCAGGATCCCGTCGATCACCAGGACGTCGACGACCTTCCAGAGGATCCATGCGAGCTTGTCGAAGGGCCGCACGAAGAGGAAGCCGTAGAGCTCGTCCACGCGGAACTTCTCGGCGACGAGCGCGTAGGCGCCCGGGAACGAGGCCGCGAGCCGCTCGGCAGGCCTTCCTTCCCGCGCCACGTACCAGTTGCGGGCGAGCAGCAGGCCCGTGACGGCGGCGGCGATGGACACCGCGATGAGCAGCCACTCGGTGCCGCTCGAAAGAGCGCCTCCGGTTTCGTGCGCGGCTGTGGAGAGCGGGAGAAGGATCGGCGAGAGGAACGCCGTGAAGCGGTCGGCGTTCTCACCCAGGACCTTCGGCAGCCCGATCCAGCCGGCGACGACGGAGAGCGCCGCCAGGACGACGAGAGGCGCCGTCATGGAGGCCGGCGCCTCGTGAAGGTGATGTTCCTGCTCGTGCGTGCCTCGGAAGCTGCCCTCGAAGGTCAGCGAGACCACGCGGAACATGTAGAAAGCCGTCAGGCCCGCTGTGAAGAGGGCGACGGCCCAGAGGACGTACCGCCCCTCTTCGAAGACGCCCGCCAGGATCGCGTCCTTGGAGAAGAAGCCCGCGAGTGGCGGAATCCCGGCGATCGCGAGCGTCGCGATCAGGAAGGTCCAGTAGGTGATTGGCAGCTTCGACTTCAGGCCCCCCATCTTCCGTACGTCCTGCTCGCCCCCCATCGCGTGGATGACGGCGCCGG
>JAWOLE010000051.1:0-10073 GCA_033853815.1 Thermoanaerobaculia bacterium | reverse complement strand
CCCGCAGGAAGGTCGAGAAGAAGAGCAGGACGGCGGCCAGCAGGGCTGCAGAGAAGAACGCCGCCGCGACTCCGCGGGCAAGACCCGCGGCCGAGAGCGCGACGGTGATGCCGAGCATGTTTCGGAGAAGAGACGAGAGCGCCAGAGCGAGAACGCCGATCGTGGCCACGTAGAGAGTGTAGGCGATCAGGATGCCGCAGTAGCGCCCATAGAGGTACTCCACCCGCCGGATGGGCCGGGCGAGGATCATTTGCAGTGCGCCGCTCGACGCGTCCCTCGAAACGGAGCCTGCGGCCAGGATGAGAAGCGCCCAAAAGCCCCCCGTCTCCAGAGCCGTCTCGCCTCCGCCCGTAGCGACCCGGACAACATCGAAGATGCCGAGGAGGGACAGCGCGATGACGATCCCGATCGAGCCGAGCTTCTGACGGAGGAGACGCCGCGCCATCTCGGTCATGAACCCGCCTCTCCTACGGAGGATTCCGGTCCGGCGTCCGCGGCGCCGCGGAAGAGCTCCTCGAGGTCGGCCGAGGAGCGGACCTCGAGGACCGGGATGTCTGCCAGCGCCAGAGCCTTGACCGCGCGTGCGACGTCCTCCTCGCGCGCCGCCGGCAGGGTGATCGCGCCCTCCTTCCGGGAGGAGGCTTCGAAGCCCGCCGCGGTGAGGGCGGCGACCCCTTCGTCGCACCGGCTGGGAGGCACCCTCAGGACCGCGCGCCGGGGCGCGGCGGCCTCTCCGCGCAGCGTCTCGCTCCGCGTCAGGCGGCCGCGGTCGATGAACACGACCCGGTCGCAAACCTTCTCGACTTCGGCGAGCTGGTGCGAGTTCAACACGATCGTCGCGCCGCGCGACCTGGCTTCCAGGATCCTCTCGCGCACGACCGCGACGCCCAGCGGATCGGTCCCCGAGGCCGGCTCGTCCAGGAAGAGCAGGTCCGGGTCGCCGAGAGTCGCCTGGGCGACGCCGATCCTCTGGAGCATCCCTCGCGAATAGGAGCGCAGGCGCCGGTGGAGCACGGAAGCCTCCAGCCCCACGCGGGCGGCCGCGGCGGCCACCTGCTCGCCGGTTCGCGCGGGATCGCCGCCGGACAGCCGCCAGTGGTGCGCGAGAAACGCGCCCCCGGAGAGGTCCCGATCGAACCCGAGGCGCTCGGGCATGTATCCGGTGCGCGCGCGCACCGACAGGTCGTCGGGGGCCTTGCCGTCCACCGTGATCGTCCCCTGCTCCGGGCGGAGGAACCCGAGCAGGCAGGAGAGCAGCGTCGTCTTGCCGGCCCCGTTGGGCCCGATCAGGCCGAGCGTCTCGCCACGCGACACCTCGAGGGAGACACCGTCCAGGGCGCGCGTGCGCCGCCCGAAGCGCCCGTACGTCTTCGACACATTGGAGACGCTGATCACCCGATTGGACGATACCAGAGCCGTGACCTTACGCCTCTCGGGAATACGTGCTAGATTCTGGCGCTTTTTTACCGTTCGGACGAATGATCGAGGTCCAGAGCCTCACCAAACGATTCGCGGACGAGGCCGCCGTGTCGGAGGTCACGTTCTCCGTGCGTCAGGGGGAGATCGTCGGCTTTCTGGGGCCCAACGGCGCCGGAAAGACGACGACGATGCGTGTGCTGACGGGCTTCCTCCCGCCCACCGGAGGCGCCGCGCGCATAGCCGGCCACGACATCGTCAAGGAGTCGCGGCAGGCCCGGGCGAATCTCGGGTACCTTCCCGAGTCCGCGGCGCTGTATCCCGAGATGCGCGTGCGCGAATACCTGGCCTACCGCGCGAGGCTCGAGGGCGTCGCCGGGTCGCAGGTGGGACCCCGCGTGGACGAGGCGGTCGCGCGGTGCCTGCTCGAGGAGGTCGCGGAGCGCAAGGTCGAGAACCTCTCGCGCGGCTATCGCCAGCGGACGGCGCTGGCGGGAGCGCTGGTCCACCAGCCGCCGGTGCTGATCCTGGACGAGCCGACCGTCGGCCTCGATCCGGCACAGATCATCAAGATCCGCGAGATGATCCGGTCGCTCGGCCGCGAGCGCGCGGTGCTCCTCTCCACCCACATCCTGCCGGAAGTGGACGCGGTCTGCGACCGCGTGCTCATCATCGACCGCGGACGGATCATCGCGGAGGGCACGCCGCAGGAACTGCGCGGACGCATGGCGGGAAGCCCGGTCGTGCGCGCCGCGTTCAAAGGGGAGGTGCCCGCGCGGGAGGCGGTCGCCGGGCTCCCGGGCGTGGTCGCGGTCGAGCAGGGAAACGGAGACGGCGAGACGCGATTGCGCATCGAGTGCGCCGAGGGTTCCGATCCGGCCGAGGAGATCTTCCACCTCGCGGTCGCCCGCGGGTGGATCCTCCGGGAACTCTCGCGCGAGGCGCTCTCGCTCGAGGACGTCTTCGTGAGGCTGACGAGGCACGAGTCCGCCTCCGCGGAAGCTACGGCGGATCCATCCGCCGACTCGTCCGCCGAAGCCTCGGCGAAGGCTGAAGCCGAGGCGAAGGCGGAGGCGAAGGCGGAAGCCCCGGTAAAGGCAGAGGGGGACTCGTGAGGAAGTTTCTCGCGATCGTCGGCCGCGAGTGGCGTGCCTATTTCCTCTCGCCGCTTGCCTACGTGATCCTGGCCGCGTTTCTCGTGATGAACGGCCTGATCTTCTACGCCATCGTCTCCTTCCTGAACGCGCCCAACGCGCCCAAGGGGCAGGCGCTGCCGTATCTCTTCACGAACACCTACTTCTGGATCTTCAACCTTTTCGTCGTGCCGATCATCTCGATGCGCCTCTTCGCCGAGGAGCGCAAGAGCGGGACGATCGAGATCCTACTGACCTCTCCCGTGACGGAGACGGAGGCCGTGCTCGGCAAGTTCGCGGGAGCGCTCGGTTTCTTCCTGACGCTCTGGGCGCCCACGCTTCTCTACGTCTGGATCCTGCGATCGCAGACGCCGATCGACCTGGGCCCGGTGGCCTCCGGGTATCTGGCGATCCTTCTGCTCGGCGCCTATTTCCTGTCGGTCGGCACGTTCGCCTCGACCCTGACGAAGAACCAGATCGTCGCCGCGATCCTGGCGTTCGGGATGCTCATCCCGATCTTCTCGGCGGGGCTGGCGCAGTCGATGGTCGTCAGCCCCGGCGCCCGCGACGTGCTCGGCTACTTCAATCTCTGGGACCACATGGACGAGTTCGCGCGCGGGATCGTGGATACCCGGCGTCTCGTGTACTACCTGTCGGCGACGGCCCTGTTCCTGTTCCTCTCGGTCGTGTCGCTGACCGCCAAGAAGGAGAGGCCGTGAGCCGCGTCCGCGCGGTGCGGGCCGGCACGAGCGCCGCCGGCATCGTCCTCGGCCTGGCGCTGGCGGTGGGAGTCAACTACCTGGGCGCCCGGCACTGGGCTCGCGGGGACTGGACGAAGACCCGGCTCTACTCGCTCTCTCAGACGACCAGGAAGACGCTCGCTTCGCTCACCCGCCCGGTCCAGGTGACCGTCTTCATGCCGCGCAACGCCAGCCTGTACCAGCCCGTCACGGAGCTGTTGAACCGCTACCGGACGGCTTCGTCCAAGATCGAGGTGGAGGAGCTCGATCCCGAACGCAACCCGCTGCGGGCCGAGGCGCTCGTCAAGCAGTTCGGCATCCGCCAGAACACGATCGTCTTCCGGTCGGGGGACCGGAAGAAGTACGTCGAGGAAGACAAGCTCGCAGACTTCGACTACAGCGGGATGCAAATGGGGGCCGCGCCCCAGATCAAGTCCTTCAAAGGGGAGGAGGCCTTCACGTCGGCGATCCTCGACGTGACGGAGAACAAGGTCCGGAAGGTCTATTTTTCCGCCGGGCACGGGGAGCCGACGCTCGATTCCTCGGAACGGGGGCGCGGCTTCGCGCAGGCCAAGCAGCTGCTCGAACGCGCCGACCTCGCCGTCGCCTCCTGGGACTCGCTCGGCAAGGGAGCGGTCCCAGCGGACGCCGACGTGATCGTGGTCGCGGGGCCCAGGGCGGCCTTTCTCGAGCCGGAGGCCGGCGCCCTCGCCCAGTACGCGGCGAGCGGCGGCCGGGTCCTGCTCCTGCTCGACCCGGTCCTGCCCGACCCCGCGGCGCCGCCGAGCGACCTCGGGCTGGGAGGCTTTCTCGCCACCTACGGAGTGAAGATCCCGGCCGACATCGTGATCGATCCGGCCAACGCGGTGCCGATGGTCGGAGCCGAGACGCTGATCGCAAATCATTACGGCCCCCACAAGATCGTGCAGGCCCTCTCGGAAGAAGCCCTGCCGGTCGTCTTTCCGCTGGCGCGCTCGGTCGCCGCGCCCCAGACGCCGCCCACCGGCTACAGCGTGGTCAAGCTCGTCGAGACCACTAGCGACGGCTGGGGAGAGACCTCGCTCAACCGCCTGGACGCCGTCCGCAAAGACAAGGACGACGTGCCCGGCCCCGTCACGATCGCGGTCGCGGTCGAGGCCTCGAACAAGAACCCGGCCACGAGGAAGGTCACCCGCGTCGTCGTCGTGGGCAACTCCCGGTTCGCGACCAACGGGAACATCGGCAACGCCGGCAACACGAATCTCTTCTTGAACGCGGTCAACTGGCTGGCCGGGCAGGAGCGACTGGTCGGGATTGCGCCGAAGACGCCGGAACAGGCCTCCCTGGCGCTGACGCGCGCGCAGGTCAACCGGATCGGGCTGTTCACGATCCTGGGGATGCCCGCCTTCGCCGTCGCGCTCGGCATCTGGGTCTGGTACCGGCGCCGCGACTGATGTCGTCGAGAAAGATCCTCATCCTGACGGCGCTCGTCATAGCGCTTTTCGCTTTCATCGTCTTCGTCGAGCGCAAGATGCCGACAACCGAGGAGCGGCAGCAAAAGGGGGACCTGGTCTGGGACCTGCCCGAGGACCGCATCGACTCGATCACGCTGACGGGTCCCGCCGGCGCCATCGAGCTCGACCGCGCGGGCGCGAGCGCCTGGAGGCTGGCGCGCCCGGAGCCGCCTTATCCGGCCGACGGGTTCGCCGCGTCCGATCTGGTCTCGCAGCTGGCGCGCTTGAAGCGCGCGAGCCCGGACATTCCCGAGGCCAAGCCCGAGGACTACGGGCTCGCCTCCCCGTCGGCCAAGGCCACGATCGTCTGGAAGGAAGACTCCAAGACGGCCAGGAAGCAGACGCGCACGCTCGAGTTTGGCACGGAGATTCCCGGCACGGACGCCACCGCGGCGCGCGTGGCGGGCACGAGCACCGTGCTGTTCGTTCCAACGACTCTCGCCAACGCCGTCAAGAAGAAGCCCGACGATTTCAAGAGCAAGGAGGTCTTTGGATCCTCCCTGGATGCCGTGCGGCTCGACGTGGATCGCGGCCGCGGGAGACTCTCCCTGGCGAAGAAAGACGGCGTCTGGTGGCTGCGCCAGCCCATCTCGGACCTGGCCGACCGCGATGCCGCCGAGAAGCTCGTCGGGGCGTTGACGGGACTGCGCGCGCTCGAGTTCATCGCGTCGCCGCAGAAGCCGGGCCTGGCGTCCTTCGGTCTGGCGCCGCCGCTGTATCGCGTCGCGCTGGCCGACGCGAAGGGGCCCGCGATTTCCGTGGACTTCGGCGCGACGCGGTCCGACGGCAACTCCGTGTACGCCGAGCGCGAGAACCAGGTCTTCACCGTCGCCAGCTCGATCGTCGAGGATCTCTCCCGGGAAGCCGAGGCGTTCCGGGAACCCCGGCTCGTCCGGTTCGACCGGGCCTCCGCGGTCGGGCTGGACGGCGCCTTCGCTCAGTCGAGCTTCTCGCTGGTGCGGCGGGAAGGCGGATGGAGTCTCGGCCCCCGCGCGGTGACGGCGCCGGCGGTCGACGACCTCCTCTCGGCCCTTCTCGACGTCAAGAGCAAGTCGTTCGAGGATGACGCGGAAGGCAAGGCTCTCGCCGGCGGGCGGCCCGCCGCGACCGTGACGGTCCGGCTCGCCGCCGGCGCGGAACCTTCTTCCTGGACGGTGAAGTTCTACCCGAAGGGAACCGAGACCGAGGCGACCGTCAGCGGCCGGCCCGGCGCGTTTCTGATCGCCGGAGACCCGGTCTCGGCCCTCGAAACGGCATTCCAGAAAGCCGCGGCCGCCCCCACCCCCGCCCCCACCACGGCCGCACCGGCCGCCGCATCGCCGGCTCTTCCGTCACCCCCTAAGAAGAAGCCGTAAAACGTAAAACGTAAAACGTAAAACGTGGAGGCCCCGTCGGGGGCTTCGTTTAACGTTTGACGTTTTACGCCTTAACGTCGTCCGGTGCGGTGCGGAGGGGTCTGGTCGGCCTGAGCCTCGAGCTCGGCGATCCGCTTGCGGCGCTGCTGCTCCTTCTGGTCGGTGACACGGGTCTTCTTCTCCTTGGCCTTCGAGAAGACAGTCGAGAGAGACAGCAGCATCCCCCAGCCCCTTGGCGGCTTGACGCGGCGAGCCGTGACCCCCCAGATCTTCGTCTTCTTGAACCTCGCCTCGGAGAAGTCGGCGTTGGCCAGATCGGCGCCGCCGAGGTCCGCCCCCGTGAAGTCGGCTCCGATCGCGCGCGCGAAGCGCAGGTCGGCCTCCTTCAGGCTCGCATCGGTGAAATTGGCGCCGATGAGCAGGGTGCCGGAGAGGTCGGCTTCGAAAGCGCGGCATTCCGACAGGTTTGCGCGCTTCAGGTTCGCCAGGCGGAAGTTCGCGTTGGAGAAATCGGCGCGCGAGAAGTTGACACCCTGCGCCCTGGCTTCCGAGGCGTCGCAGCCGGAGAACTGCGCTCCCACGAACGAGTAGGCCTCCAGGTTCGCCCGCGACAGGATCGCCTTCGTCAGCTCGGCCCCCTGGAAATTGGCGCTCTCGAACCGGGCCGTCCGCAGGTCCACTTCGGTCAACTTGCAATCGGCGAAGCTGACATCCTTGCCGGAAGCGTCGAGGAGGATGGCTTGCTTCAAGTCCGCCTTGCGCAGCTTCGCGCGCTCGAAGAGCGCGCCGGTGAAGTCCGCCTCGACCGCCGACGCCATGTCCAGGTCGGCCTCCGTGAAGTCGGCGCCCTCGCAGTTGGCCGCGTTTAAGGCCGCCTGCCGAAGACCCGCCCGGACGAACCGGGCACGCCGGAGGTCGGCCCCGGTCAGGTCGGCGCTCTTCAGGTTCGCTCCCTCGAAGTTCGCGTTTGGAAAAGAGCCGCCGGCGAGCGATACGCCTTCGAAAAGAGAATGTGAGAGGTTGGCGCCGTCGAAATGGGCCCCCGACGTCTTGGAACCCCGGAAGCTGGCGTCGGAGACGTTGGCGCCCGCGAAGTTCGCCTCGGAGAGATTGGAGCCGTCCAGGCGCACCCGGAAGAGGTCGGCCGCGGCCAGGTTCGCCCCGGCGAGCGAGCAGCCCTGGAGCGAAGCGGACCGCAGCCGCGCGCCCGCCAGGAATGCCTTGGACAGATCGAGGAAATCAAGCACGCAGTTGTCGAAGATGGCGCCGGGAGCGGAGGCTCCTCCGAGCTTCGCCTCGGGCATCATGGCGCGGGAGAAGTCCGCGGAGGCGAGCGAAGCGCCCGAGAGATCGGCCCGGGAGAGGTCGGCGCGTTTCAGGTCTTTTTCCGACAGGTCCTGACCCGAGAGGTCGGCCTCCGTCAGGTCGGGGGTGACGTTGGGGTTGCGGCTGCGCCAGGCGTTCCATTCCTCGGAGTGCAGCAACGCCATGTGTTCCGCGTTGGCCATGGGTCCCGATTGTACGGGAACGAGAGGCTCCGCGACGGAAGGCGCTACAATTGCGACAAATGAGCGTTGCCGCTCCCGCCGTGGCGGCGCCTCCCAAGGCGACCGACCGGATTCGCCGCGCCCTGCTCGGGGGCCATCCGATCATCTATGTCCAGACCTGGGAGGAGTCCCGGGTCGAGCGTCTTGCGCAACACCTGGCCAAGACTTTCTTCGGGTCTCCCACCCCTTGCGGCATCTGGTCGGTCGTGGACGGCCTCGTCGTGGACGGCGTGCCCGTGCCGGAGACCCGGGACCCGCTCAAGGCCCTGGAGGCGATTCTCCAGGCCTCGGGGAAGGGCTTCTACCTTCTCAAAGACTTCCCGACGTCCCCGGACGGACGCCCCGAGATCGTGCGAAGGCTGCGCGACCTCTACCGGGGCCTGAAGGACCGGGGACGGCACGTCCTGCTCGTCTCCCCGCGGCTTTCCATCCCCGAGGAAGCCAAGAAGGAGATCTACGTCATCGAGTACGAGTTGCCCGACGACACCGAGATCATGCGCATCATCGAGGGGATCATGCGCCGGCGCCCCGGCGCCGCTCCGCTCGAGGAGTCCGCCATGCGGCGCCTCGCCCTCGCCATGCGGGGGCTGACGGCGGACGAGATCGGGCACCTCCTCTCCAAAGTGTTCGCGCAGCGGCAGTCTTTCGACGAGACGGCTTTCCAGGAAGTGCTGGCCGAGAAGGAGCAGATCTCGAAGAAGGAAGGGGTTCTGGAGTTCGTGCCGCCGCGCTTCTCCCTCGACGACATGGGCGGCTACGAGACGCTGAAGACGTGGCTGAAGAAGCGCCGGAGCCTCTTCTCCAAGGAAGCCATCGATGCGGGGATCCCGATCCCGAGGGGAATCCTGCTCATGGGAGTCTCCGGCTGCGGCAAGAGCCTGGCTGTCAAGACGATCTCGGCTCTCTGGAACCTGCCGCTCTTCCGGCTCGACATGAACGCGGTGTTCGGCACCCCCAATCCCGAGGCGACCTTCCTGCGGGCCCTGCGGTCGGTCGAGGCGGTCGCGCCGGCGGTCCTCTGGATCGATGAGATCGAGATGGGAGTCGGAGGCTACCGGGAAGGCGGAGACGCCTCCATGTCGCGCATCTTTTCCGGCTTCCTGACCTGGATGCAGGAGAAGAGCGCCCTCGTCTTCGTCGCCGCTACGGCCAACCGCATCCAGCTGCTGCCGGCGGAGGTCATTCGCAAGGGCCGCTTCGACCAGGTCTTCTTCGTGGATCTGCCCAACGAGGAGGAACGCAAGCAGATCTTCGCGATTCACCTGAAGAAGAGCCGCTGCGACCCGGCCAAGTTCGACCTCGTCTTCCTGGCCAAGGCCACGAAGGGATGGAACGGCGCGGAGATCGAACAGGTCGTCATCTCCTCCGTGGTGGACGCCTACGCGGAAAAGCGCACGCTGACCGAGGACGACCTGAACCGCGTCATCGCCTCGACGGTCCCCCTGTCGGTGACGATGGAGGAGCAGATCAAGGCCATCAAGAGCTGGGCCCACGACCGGGCCCTGAACGCATCACGACCGTAGAGCTGCTCGCGCCGCGCGGAATCTAATTCCGCGTGACGTCCAGCTCCGTCGGGCGAAAAGGGGCCAGGAAGCGGATCCGGCTCTGCCATTCGCCCATGCGTCCGAGGAGCGTGCGAAAGCGCGCCGCCAGCGAATCGGTTTCGAGCAACGCCTGCAGCTCCGCGGGCGTAAAGCGCAGGCGCAGGGCGATCTCGGAGGCGAGGCGCTCGGAAGAGAAACGGCCTTCAGGCACCGACGGAAGGTCGAGCTCTTCGCGGACCCTTTCGAAAGTCTCCAGGGCCAGCCGCGACATTCGCGCCTTCTCCTCGGCGCTCGCGAACGGGATCGAGGCGATCTCCTGGATCCTCGCGGTGCGGTAGGGGGTCGGCGAGGGCACTTCCTCCAGGATGCGGTACCGGAAGCGTCCCTCGAGCAGGATGTTGTAGCGGCCGTCCTCGAGCTCGTCGGCCTCGACGATCTCACCGGCCCCGCCGATCGGCCGGACGGCGGGGCGCGCATCCCCCGGGTCCTCATCGGCGCGGAGCATCGCCATGCCGATCGTCCGATTGCCGTTGAGCGCATCGGAGACCATCGCCCGGTAGCGCGGCTCAAAGATGTGGAGGGGGAGAAGCGTCCCGGGCAGCAGGACCACGCCCGGCAGGGGAAAGAGCGGGATGCACCGGGTCATCGCTTGCCGCCGGCCGCTGCAGGGGATGCCGCGCCGCCGCTCGCCTCCCTCTTCGCGCCTCCCGCCCTGCCCCTCGAAAGTTCCACGACGTACGCCACGGTTTGACGGATCTCCTCGTCGGTCAGTTTACCTTCGAACTTCGGCATGGGGTCGTGTCCCCTCCGGATCTGCCGCTCGATCGCCTCGGGACTCCCGTCGG
>JAWOLE010000050.1:0-2973 GCA_033853815.1 Thermoanaerobaculia bacterium | reverse complement strand
GAAAGACAAAGAAGAAGAAGAAGAGAAGAAACTCTGCGCGAACGAGGGATGCCCTCGCCCGGCCGAAAAGGGCGAGGACTTCTGCGAGACCTGCGGCCTGGAATGGAGCCTCCTGCGACGCGACAGACTTTCGGCGCGGGCGGTCGCTGCGCGACCGGCGCCGAGAGATTTCAGCTACCAGAGCTGAGACTCCTCCCGCCGGAAGCCCGGCGGATAGAATCGTCTTCCGATGAGCGACGCGGCGTGGTGGGACGGGTCCAGGCGGCTCTCGGAGAAGGTCGCCTTCGTCACGGGAGCCTCCCGCGGCATCGGCGAGGCGATCTCCCGCCGATTTGCCGCGGAGGGGGCGCGCGTGGCCCTGGCCGCGAGGAACGAGATCGCCTGCGAGAAGATCGCTTCCGAGATCGTCCGCCGCGGCGGGGAAGCCATCTCGATCGGCTGCGACGTGACGCTCGCCTTTTCCGTCTCGCATGCCATCGCGGCCGTCGTTGCCAACTGGGGGCGCATCGACATCCTGGTCAACGGCGCGGGGCTCGGCGGGACGACTCCTCTCGACGATCCCGAGGACGCGCGCTGGAACGCGATCCTCACGACCAACCTGACCGCCGTCTTCCGCGTCACGAGGGAAGCCGCGCCGTTCATTCCGGCGGGAGGCCGCGTCGTGAACATCTCCTCGGTCCAGGGGCGTTTTGGCGTGCCCGGCTACTCCGCCTACTCCGCGTCCAAGCACGGGGTGATCGGGTTGACGCGCACGCTCGCGCTCGAGCTCGCGCCCCGGCAGATCACGGTCAACGCGCTCGTGCCGGGGTGGGTCGAGACCGAGATGGCGCGGGAGGGGTTCCGACTGCTGGGCGCGAAGACCGGAGGCGGAGAAGAGGAAGGACGCCGCAAGGCGGCAAGGATGGCTCCCCTCGGCCGCGTGCTCGACCCGGAGGAAATCGCCGGCCTGGCCGCCTACCTCGCCTCGGAGGAGGCGAAATCCATCACCGGCCAGGCCATCACGATCGACGGCGGCCAGGTCATGCCATGAAGTGGATCTCAGATTTCAGGTTCCAGATTCCAGGGGGCGGTTGTTCGTGGCCACCTGGAACTTGGAATCTGGTGTCTGGAATTCTCCCCGCGTGATCCGGGCGGTCTTCTTCGACGCGGGAGCGACGCTGCTCCATCCGGACCCGCCGGTCGAAGAGGTCTACGCCAGGGAGTTCTCCGCGGGAGGGGCCGGCGTTTCGGCGGAGGAGATGGCGCGGGCGCTGACGCGCGCCTGGGAAGAAATCCACGCCGAGGGAGCCCGCGACCGCTACGGCGGGGTGAGCGGAGAGCCCGCGTTCTGGAGGACTTTCTTGAATCGCGTCCGCGGGCACTTAGACGGCGGGGTCGTCTCGGCCGAAGTGTTTGCGCGTCTCTCGTCGCACTTCCGCGATCCCGGTTCCTGGACCGTGTACGCGGATGTCCCCGGCACGCTCGCCGAGCTCGAAGCGCGCGGATTCCTGCTCGCCGTCGTCTCCAACTGGGACTCGCACCTGCCCGCGCTGCTCGAGGATCTCGGCCTCTCGCGAAGCTTCCGCGCCGTCGTGGTCTCGGCCATCGAGGAAACCGGAAAGCCGGAGCCGGAGATCTTCCGGCGCACCTGCGCGCGGGTCGGCGTGTCCGCGGCCGAGGCCCTGCATGTCGGAGACTCGCTCGTCGAGGACTACGAGGGGGCGCGCGCCGCCGGGTTGTCGGCCCTTCTCCTCGACCGGCCGGGACGGCACGGCGGAAGGCCCGACCGCATCCGCTCGCTCGCCGAGATCCCGCCGAGGCTGTCGGAGGCCTGCTAAGCTCGCCGCGCTTTGCCGGACCTCCACCGACTCTTCAAGACGAAATCGCTCGATGCGCTCGTCGCGGAGACCGAGGAGCCCGAGCGGCGCCTGAAGCGCGCTCTGGGGCCCTGGAACATCGTCGCCCTGGGCGTGGGCGCGATCATCGGGGCCGGCATCTTCGCGACGATCGGCACGGCCGCGGCCGGAGACTCGGCGCGGCCGGGAGCCGGGCCGGCCCTCGTTCTCTCCTTCGTCCTGACGGCGATCGCCTGCGGCTTCATCGCCCTCTGCTACGCCGAGTTCGCCTCGATGGTGCCCGTGTCCGGCTCCGCCTACACCTACGCCTACGGAACTCTGGGGGAGCTGCTCGCCTGGATCATCGGCTGGGACCTGATCATCGAATACGCGATCGGCAACGTCGCGGTCGCGATCTCCTGGGCCAACTACTTCAACACGCTGCTCGAGGGGCTCGGGATCCACATGCCCCGGTGGCTCACGATCGACTACACGACGGCGGCCGACAAGATGCCCCGGGTCGTGGCCGCGGCCCCTCACGTGTTCGGCATCCCCATCGTCTTCAACGTTCTGGCGATGGCGATCGTCGCAGCCATCACGGTGGTCCTGGTGTGGGGGATCCGGGAGTCGGCGAGCTTCAACTTCTGGATGGTGGCGATCAAGCTCGTCGTGCTCGGCTTCTTCGTCTTCGTCAGCTTCCACTACGTGAAACCGGAGCACTGGACGCCCTTCGCGCCCAACGGCTTCGGCGGGATCGCCTCGGGCGCTGCGATCATCTTCTTCTCCTACATCGGCTTCGATGCCGTCTCGACGGTCGCCGAGGAGTGTCGCAACCCGAAGCGCGACATGCCGATCGGCATCATCGGCTCGCTCATCGTCTGCACGGTCGTCTACATCGTCGTCGCTCTCGTCTTCACGGGGATGATCCCGTACCCGGCCCTGAAACAGACGCTCTCCTCCGAGCAGGCCGAGCCCCTGACGCTCGCCATGAAGTTCGCCGCGATGCCCAACTGGATGGTCGGCGTCGTCGCCTTCGGATCGGTCGTCGCGCACACGGCGGTGCTGCTCGTCTTCCAGCTCGGCCAGCCCCGGATCTTCTTCTCGATGGCGCGCGACGGGCTCCTTCCGCCGGCCTTCGCGAAGGTGCACCCGAAGTTCC
>JAWOLE010000049.1:0-4874 GCA_033853815.1 Thermoanaerobaculia bacterium | reverse complement strand
GGCTTGAGTCCGGGTAAGAGCCCCGGCGGCGGGACGCCTCCCGGAGGAGGCGATGAGCGAAGGAGCATGGCACGCTGATTCGTTCGCCTCGCCAACCCTGCGACTGAGCGACCAGCGACGGCCCGGTTTCCAGTTTCGCGGCCGGGCCGGCGCGTGCCGACGAGGAAGGCGGCCCGACGCCGGGGCGGCTCGCAGCGAGAGGTTTCAGGGTGAAGGGGTAAGCTGTCGGTGGAGCCGATGGCGAAAGACCCGGTGTGCGGCATGACCGTAGAGCTCTCTTCGGCGGCCGCCGAGCGGCTGTACGAGGGGAAGACCTTCTATTTCTGCGCCAGGGGATGCGCGGAAGCCTTCGGCAAGGATCCGAAGAAGTACCTGGGAAGCCGGGAGCCGGGCGCCGGCAGCCGCGGCTCGGGCCCGCAACTGCCGATGTCCGCGAAGCTGCCGACGGCGATGAAGTTCGGCGCCTCGCCGTCCGCGCCGCCCGGTCCGGGGGCGGGCCCTGGCGGCAAGCGGCAGCCTCCCCTCTTCGAGCTGAAGACCTCCAAGTCCGCGTTCCTGCGGCAGCCTCCGGTCAAGGCCGCGACGGCCCCGGAGACCCGTTCGGCCCTCGCGCCAACGATTTCGCGCCTCTCCCTGGCCGTCGAAGGGATGCACTGCGCCTCCTGCGTCTCGACCATCGAACAGGCGCTGACGGCCATCACGGGGGTCTCGGATGCTTCCGTCAACCTGGCGACCGGGCGAGCGATCGTGTCCGGCAAGGGCTTGAACGCCCGGCGGCTGATCGAGGCCGTGCGCGCGACCGGTTACGAGGCCAGGCTCGCCTCCGAAGAGCAGGCTGGCGCGGCCGAGGATCGCTCGTTGCGGGAGATGCGCCAGATCCTGTGGCGGACTCTTTTCGCGGCGGCGCTGACGCTGCCGGTGCTCGTGATCTCGATGGCGAACATCCGGTTTGCCCGCCGGGACGTCCTCCTGCTCCTCCTGACCCTCCCCGTCTACCTCTATGCCGGCTGGCCCTTCCTCTCGGGGATGCTTCGGACGCTTCAGCACCGCACCGCGAACATGGATACCCTCGTCGGCCTGGGAACGACGGCGGCTTTCTTTCTCTCCGCCGCCTCGACGCTTCTACCCGGGAAGTTTGCCGCCGCGGGAGCCGGGCACGTGTACTACGAGGCCGTCGGCGTCATCGTGACCCTCATCCTGCTCGGGCGGTATCTGGAGACACGGGCGCGCGGGCGAACCTCGGCAGCCATCCGCAAGCTGCTCGACCTCGCGCCCAAGAAGGCCCGCCTCCTGCGCGACGGAACGGAGATCGAAGTCGACCTCGCGGAAGTCGACGTTGGCGATCTCCTCCGCGTCAAGCCCGGCGACGCGGTGCCCGTAGACGGCCGGGTGAAGTCGGGCCTCTCCTCGGTGGATGAGTCCCTGGTGACCGGGGAATCGGTCCCGGTGGAAAAGAAACCGGGAGACCGCGTTATAGGGGGGACGCTTAACCAGCACGGTGTTCTCGAGATCGAGGCCACGGCCGTCGGCAGCGACACGGCCCTCGCCCAGATCGTCCGGCTCGTCGAACAGGCGCAGGCCTCCAAGCCCCCCATCCAGAGGCTCGCCGACAGGATCGCGGGCGTTTTCGTGCCGGCGGTGCTCGCCATCGGAGTTGCTTCCTGGGTCGTCTGGTACGTCGCGGGCCCCGAACCGCGAATCCTCGCTGCGACGGTGGTGCTCGCCTCGGTCCTCCTGATCGCCTGCCCCTGCGCCCTCGGCCTCGCGACACCCACCGCGATCCTCGTGGGAACGGGCCGCGGAGCCGGCGCCGGGATCCTCTTCCGAAACGCGGACGCGCTGGAACGCGCCCGAGCCCTGACGATCGTCCTCCTGGACAAGACCGGCACGGTGACCGAGGGCAAGCCCCGGCTGACCGACCGCGTGGTGGTGGCCGGCACGGACGAGGAGCTGATCGCCTTCGCCGCCGCGATCGAGTCCGGGTCCGCGCACCCGCTCGCCGAAGCGCTCGTCGCGGCCGCCGCCGAAAGAGGGATCCGCCTTCCGGCCGTCGAGAGCTTCGAGTCGAAGACCGGCCGTGGGGTGGTCGGGAAGATTTCCGGGCGCCGCGTGGCCGTGGGCGCGCCCCGGCTCTTCGAGGAGGAAGGGATCGACTTCTCCGCGGTCCGGGAAGAAGCGGAGCGCTTCGCCGAGCAGGGTAAGACCCCGCTCCTGGTCGCCGCCGGCGGGACGACAGCCGGCCTGCTCGCGGTCGCGGATCGGGAGAAGCCCTCTTCCAGGCAGGCCGTCGCGAAGCTCCGTGCCCTCGGCCTGAAAGTCGCGATGGTCACGGGGGACCGCGCCCGTACCGCGCGGGCGATCGCGGACCGCGTCGGGATCCAGGAGGTCTTCTCCGAGGTCCTGCCGTCCGACAAGGCCTTGAAGGTCAAGGAGCTTCAGAGCCGGGGCGAGGTCGTGGCGATGGTGGGCGACGGCGTCAACGACGCCCCGGCGCTCGCCCAGGCGGACGTCGGCGTCGCGATCGGCGCGGGGGCCGACGTGGCGATCGAGGCGGCCGACATCACGCTCGTGGGCGGGAACCTCGAATCGGTTGCGCAGGCGATCGGCCTCTCCCGCGCTACCCTCGCGACCATACGCCAGAACCTCTTCTTCGCCTTCCTCTACAACGTCATCGGCATTCCGATCGCTGCCGGCGTCCTCTACCCCTTCACGGGCTGGCTGCTCTCGCCGATGATCGCCTCGGGCGCCATGGCCGCCTCCTCTGTCTCCGTCGTCACCAATAGCCTTCGCCTGGCGCGCCGCAAGCTCGCGTGAACCTCCTCGCGCCGGCCTTCGTCTGGACCGCCGACCGCACCGCCGCCGTGGCGATCGGTCTCGCGCTCATCGCGTTCCTCTACGTCTTCTTCTTCGGCAAGCGCACGCTCGTTGCGCACCCACTGCCGACCGGGCCTCAGGAGATCACGGTCGTCGTCGCGGGAGGCTACAAGCCCGACGTCATCGTCGCGAAGAAGGGGATGCCCCTGAAGCTCGTCTTCGATCGTCGGGAGGCGAACCCCTGCAGCGACGAAGTCGTCCTGCCGGAGTTCGGAATCCGGCTGGCTCTGCCCGCGCACGAAAAGACCGCGATCGAGGTCACGCCGCAGCGCGAAGGCGAATTCCCCTTCTCCTGCGGCATGAACATGCTGCACGGGAAGATCAAGGTCGTGCCCTGAGAGAGAATCGGGCGATCGGGTGATCGAGCCATCGGTTGATTGCCCGGGGCCTTCAATCACCCGATCACCTGATCGCAGATCACCCGATCCGTCCCAGCGACCTAGAATCGTTCCGTGGGAGAGATGATCCGAGTCACCGAGATCTTCCGCTCGATCCAGGGTGAGTCCACCTATGCGGGGCTCCCCTGCGCCTTCATCCGGCTGACGGGGTGCTCGCTGCGCTGCGTCTGGTGCGACTCGGCGTACGCGTTCTACGGCGGGACGGAGATGCCCGTTTCGGAGGCCGCGGAAAGGACCCTGGCGCTCGGGACGGAATTGGTCGAGGTGACCGGCGGGGAGCCGCTCGAACAGGAGGGCGTCTATCCGCTGATGGAGCGCCTGCTCGAATCCGGCAAGACCGTGCTCCTGGAGACCGGCGGGCACGTGGCGCTCGACAGGGTGGACCCGCGGGTGGTGAAGATCGTGGACGTGAAGGCGCCGGGCAGCGGCATGGAGGCCGCCAATCTGCCGGAGAACCTCGCCGGGCTCGGTTCCCGGGACGAGGTCAAGTTCGTCCTCGCGGACCGCCGGGACTTCGATTGGGCGATGGATCTCGTGCGCGCGCGGGACCTCGACAGGCGAAACGTCGTGACGTTTTCTCCAGTCTGGGAACGTCTCACGGCCCCGGAGCTCGCCGCATGGATCCAAGACAGCGGGCGCAAGATCCGCCTGGGACTTCAACTGCACAAACTTCTCTGGGGGGACGTTCCCGGCCGATGAGGAGGAATTGGTTCATTGATTCATTGATCAGCCGCAATCAGACAATGATTCAATGAGTCAATGGTTCAATCCTCTCAAAAAGCGATCGTCCTGCTCTCGGGAGGTCTCGACTCGGCCACCTGCCTGCTCATCGCGAAGGCGGAGGGCTTCGACGTATTCGCGCTGTCGTTTGATTACGGCCAGCGCCACCGCGTCGAAATCTCGATGGCCCGGCAGCTCGCCAACCGCTACGGAGCCCGCGAGCACCGCGTGGTCAGGCTCGACCTGCCCTCTCCGGCATCCTCCGCGTTGACGGATCCTTCGAAGCCGGTGCCCAGGGAGAGTCTCGGGCGCGAGGCCATCCCGATCACCTACGTCCCGGCGCGCAACACGCTCTTTCTCGCCCATGCGATGGCCTGGGGCGAGGCGCTCGGAACCGGAGATATCTTCATCGGCGCCAACGCTCTGGACTACTCGGGCTACCCCGACTGCAGGCCCGAGTACCTCGAGGCCTTCCAGAGGATGGCCAATCTCGGCACGAAAGCGGGCGTCGAGGGCAAGCTCGCCTTTCGGATCCATGCCCCCCTCCTCGCCATGACCAAGGGAGAGATCGTCGCGAGGGCCGGCGAGCTCGGTCTCGATTTTGCTTTGACTTCCTCCTGCTACGACCCATCGCCCGAGGGACGGCCGTGTGGAGGATGCGACTCTTGCCTCTTGCGGGAACGTGGGTTCCGGGAAGCCGGCCTGCGAGACCCGCTGCGCCAGGATCAATTCTAAGATCCGTGGCGGAAGTCAACCCCTTGACCCTTAATGCCTTGCATGATATGAGTCGATATCACTAAGATCTAGATGTACTATTACTTGACATTGATATGCTCAATCTCATAGTCTCCAGGGGCCTTCGAAGAAGGCCTGCTAAAGAAT
>JAWOLE010000048.1:0-2511 GCA_033853815.1 Thermoanaerobaculia bacterium | reverse complement strand
TGGCGCCGATGCGGACGCTCGCCGAAGTGCGGTTCGACGCTGGAGACGAGTGGAAGCCCGGCGACAAGGTGCTCTGCGACGCCTTCGCGGTCGAGGATCACGTGGACGTGATCGGCGTTTCCAAGGGAAAGGGGTTCGCGGGGGTCGTTCGCCGCCACCACTTCCGGGGCGGCGGCGCGGCCCACGGCTCGATGTTCCACCGCGCCCCGGGCTCGATCGGCGCCTCGGCCTTCCCGTCGCGCGTGATCAAGGGCAACCGGTCCTCGGGCAGGCTCGGCGGCCGGCAGGCCACGGCGAAGAACCTGATCGTCGTCCGCGTGGACGCGGAGAAGAACCTGCTCTACCTGCGCGGGGCCGTTCCGGGGGCCCGCCGCTCGGTCGTCAAGATCGTGCGGTCCACCTTCTGGAAGCCGAGCGGCAAGCGAGGATGACGATGGCAACCCTTCCCGTCTGGAACTGGAAGAAAGAGAGGGTCGGCGAGGTGGAGCTTCCCTCCGGCGTCTTCGACTACCCCTACCGCCGGCACCTCGTCTGGCAGGCCGTGAAGGCGTACCTCGCCGGGCGCCGGCGCGGCACGCACAAGACCAAGGTTCGCAGCGAGGTGTCGGGCTCCGGAAAGAAGCCGTTCCGGCAGAAGGGGACGGGTCGCGCGCGGCAGGGGGGCAGTCGCCCTCCGATCCACCGCCATGGCGGGACGGCCCACGGCCCGGTTCCCCGCTCCTACGCGCAGCGGCTCTCCGTCGGCGAGAAGAAGAACGCGTTGAAGGCGGTCCTTTCGCAGAGGCTGCGGGAGGAGAGGCTGATCGTCGTCGAGATGATGGATCCGGGGAGCCACCGGACGAAGGACCTGAAGACGGCGGTCGGCGTCCTGGGGATCGAGGGGAAGGCCCTCTTCGTGGACAGCCGCGAGAACCAGAACCTGATGCTGGCGTCGCGTAACGTGCCCGAATGGAAGCTCGTCGACGCGCTCGGGGTCAACGTCTACGACGTGATGAGCCACCCGACGGTGGTCGTTGCGCAGGACGCCCTGTCGCGGGTCGTCGAGACCCTGAGATGACCATGGAACCGCTGCAGCTCATTCGCCGGCCGCTGATTTCCGAGAAGTCCACGAGGCTGAAGGAAGCGTCCAACACGGTGTGCTTCGAGGTGGATCGCCGGGCCAACAAGATCGAGATCCAGAGAGCGGTCGAGAAGCTCTTCGGCGTGAAGGTGATGGACGTACGCGTGGCCAACCGGCGGGGGAAGTGGAAGCGCATGGGCCGCTTCCTCGGCCAGCGAAAGGACTGGAAGAAGGCCTACGTGCGCCTGGCCGAAGGCGAGAAGCTCGAGTTCTTCGAGGGAGTCTGAGGAGACGATATGCCGGTCAAGAAGTTCAAGCCGACCTCCGCGGGACGGCGTTTCCAGACGGCCTACGACTTCGTCGAGCTGTCCCGGGGCCGTCCGGAGAAGAGCCTCACGGTGGGTCTTCGCTCGACGGGCGGCCGCAACAGCCAGGGGCGGCAGACGAGCCGTTTCATGGGGGGTGGCCACAAGCGGCTCTACCGGATCATCGATTTCCGGCGGGACAAGACGGGCATTCCGGCGACGGTCGCCGCGATCGAGTACGACCCCAACCGCACGGCCCGGATCGCCCTCCTCCACTACGCCGACGGGGAGAAGCGCTACATCCTGGCGCCCGACGGACTCCAGGTCGGCGCGCACGTCGTGTCCGGGCCGTCGGCCGACATCCTGCCCGGCAACGCGCTGCCCCTGAGAGGGATCCCTCTCGGCACGACGATCCACAACATCGAGTTGAAGCGCGGGCACGGCGGGCAGCTCGTGCGTTCGGCCGGCACGGCCGCGCAGCTGATGGCCAAGGAGGGGGGATACGCCCAGGTGCGGCTGCCCTCGGGCGAGGTGCGCGAGATCCACATCGAGTGCTACGCGACGATCGGTCAGGTGGGCAACCTCGAGCACGAGAATGTATCGATCGGGAAGGCCGGACGGAACCGCTGGCTGGGGTTCCGCCCGCACGTCCGGGGCGTGGCGATGAACCCGGTCGACCATCCCATGGGAGGCGGCGAGGGAAAGACCTCCGGCGGACGTCACCCCACCTCGCCGTGGGGCTGGAAGACGAAGGGATTGAAGACCCGAAATCAGAAGCGTACGGACGCCTTCATCGTCCGCCGCCGCGGGTCGAAGGGGTAGAAAGTTCTATGGCGCGTTCCATTCGAAAAGGCGCTTTCGTGGACGACCACCTCACCAAGAAGGTGGCGGCGCTCAACGCTTCGCGGGAAAAGAAGGTCATCAAGACCTGGTCCCGCCGCTCGACGGTTGTGCCCGACATGGTCGGCCACACGATCGCCGTGCACAACGGACGCAAGTTCATCCCGGTGTACATCGCGGAAAACATGGTGGGACACAAGTTGGGAGAGTTCGCGCCGACGCGGATCTTCAAGGGCCACAGCGGCAAGAAGGCGGCCGAGGCCGCCGCGGCCGCCGCCGCCGCGGCGACGGGGGCTCGCATAGGCG
>JAWOLE010000047.1:0-9735 GCA_033853815.1 Thermoanaerobaculia bacterium | reverse complement strand
GCCCCCGTCGAAGAATGGGAAGCCTTCCGCAAGCGGATCGAGGACAGGCTCTCGGCCCGGGTCGTCGCGGTCAACCGGCTGACGCCCACGATCGTCGAGGTCGTGGTGCGCGCCCCGGCAGCCGCCGAAAACTTCCAGCCGGGGCAGTTCTTCCGCCTCCAGAACTTCGAGGCGCACGCCCCGGTCATCGGCGGATCGCCTCTCCTGATCGAGCCTCTCGCCCTGACCGGCGCCTGGGTGGACGCCGGCGAGGGACTGCTCTCGCTGATCGCGCTCGAGCTGGGCGCCTCCTCGAGACTCTGCGGCGTCCTGAAGCCGGGCGAACCGGTCCTGGCGATGGGCCCGACGGGCGCTCCGACGGAGCTTCCGAGCGGCAAGACCGTCCTGCTCGCCGGCGGGGGGCTCGGCAACGCCGTCCTGCTCTCGATCGGCAAGAAGGCGCGCGACCTGGGTAACCGCGTCATCTACTTCGCCGGCTACAAGAAGGCCGAGGACTTCTACAAACGCGAGGACATCGAGGCCGCCGCCGACGTGCTCGTCCTTTCGGTCGACCGCGGGGCAACGATCCCCGTGCGGCGCCCGGGCGACCGCACCTTCGTCGGCAACATCGTGGAGGCGATGGTGGCCTACGCCTCGGGGGCCCTCGGCGAGATCACCATTCCCCTGCGGGACGTGGAACGCCTGATCGCCATCGGATCGGACCGCATGATGGCCGCCGTCGCCCGCGCGCGCCACGGAGTGCTCGCCCCGCATCTGTCACCCGGGCACGTCGGGATCGGCTCGATCAACTCCCCGATGCAGTGCATGATGAAGGAGGTCTGCGCCCAGTGCCTCCAGCGGCACGTCGATCCTCTGACCGGGCAGGAGAAGGAGATCGTCTTCTCCTGCTTCAATCAGGATCAGAAGCTGGACGAGATGGACTGGGACAACCTCGCCGCGCGCCTGCGCCAGAACACCGTCTCGGAAAAGCTGACGAACCTCTGGCTCGAGCGCGTCCTCGCGATCCAAGACGTCAGGACCGTCTAGTGCCTACCTCGCGGGAATCGATGGCCAAGCCCTGGCGAACGGCCGTATCCCACTGAGTTCGCGGCGCGCGTAGTCTCCCGACGGAGGAGGGAGGAGGCGCGCGCCGCGGGAGCGTAGCGCGGGCGCAGATCTTTGCGCAGCGCGGAGCGACGTTAGTGGACGCCGGAGAGGAAGAGCAGGTAGGGGTTGATGGCCAGGCCGGCCCTGAAGTTTCCGCTGTCATCGGGCAGGCGAGTGATCGAGAAATGGAGATGCGGCCCTCCGATCACGTGCCCGGTCGCGCCGACGTAGCCGATGACGTCGCCCTTGTGGACCTGCTCGCCGGGCTTCGTCTTCTCGGCGTACCGCGAGAGATGGCAGTAGAAGAGAAGGTACTTGCCGGAGGCGTCCTTCTGGTAGATCGAATTGCCGCCCCGCTTCTCACGCCCGACGCGGATGATCTGCCCGTCCGTCGTGGCGAGCACCGGAGTCCCGCGGGGAGCGCCGATGTCGATCGCCAGATGCTGGGTGTGCCGTCCCCGGGAGGAGAGGAAGGAGTCGCGGAGTTTCTCTACGTTCACGCCTTCGACCGGGATCCGGAGGCCCTGCGAGAGGAGAGTTTCCAGGTCCACGTCCTCCGGGCGCACCCGAGCCTCCGACGACTTCGGGCGGAAGAAGGATCCCAGCTTGCGCGCAATCGTGGAGATATGCCGGCTGACCGTGGACCGGCTGACTTCCTGGGTGACTGCGGCGGACTCCGCTTCGAGCGTGTCCGGGTTGCCTGCATCGGTATCGTGAAGACGAACTTCGACGACCGTATCTATCGGGTCACAAGGGGGTTGCGGGTAGTCGAACCGCTCGGCGGGCGGCGGCAGGGCAAGGGCCTCGAGACCGATGACGTCGACCTTATCGATGACGACTTCCCCAACCTCGTTCTGGTGGATCAAGGTCTTCGCCGCCTTGCTCCGCCCTGCGGGCGCCTGCTCGGCGCCGGATCGATGGGTGGTGTGGCGCGTTCTGGCCTGGCGGGCTGCCAGCGTTGAAGGCAAAACCGGGAGCATGGCGGCAGCCAGAATGGCCGCCGGGATGACCGACGCCTTTCGCACGGGGCGATTATTCCGAACGTGTTAAATCGGCGTCAAGTAGAAAAGCAACTAAATCAGATGCTTATGCTGATTCAACATATTGTGTCTCAACCCGGCGAGCCGCGTGTCCGAGTTCCTGAATCCGGCTATGCGCGCTCGAGATAGGTGTTGTCGCGGGTGTCGATCTTGATCCGGGTGCCGGCCTCGATGAACTGCGGGACCATCACGTGCAGCCCCGTCTCCAGGGTGGCCGGCTTGTAGGAGGCCGACGCCGTGGCGCCCTTCAGGCCGGGCTGGGTCTCGACGACCTTCAACGTTACGGTGTTGGGCAGCTCGATCCCGACCGGATCGCCGTCGAAGAAATCCACGTGGATGACCGTGTTGGGCAGGAGATAGGCCATCTGCTCGCCGATCACCTCGTCGGAGAGGGCGACCTGATCGTAAGTCTGCTGGTCCATGAAGTGATGGCCTGCGGCGTCGGAGTAGAGGTACTCCATCTCCCGCTCGTCCAGAGACGCCTTCTCGACCCGGTCCGTCGAGCCGAAGCGGTGCTCGTTCATCGCCCCGCTTCTCAGGTTGCGCATCTTGGCCTGCACGAACCCGCGCAGGTTGCCGGGGGTCTTGTGGATGACGTCGTGGACGCGGTGCAGCTCGCCGTTGTAGATGATGAGCGTTCCGCTGCGCAGCTGTGTCGCCGGGATCATCATGGGCCGCCAGAATCCTCCAGAAAAAGAGGGCGAAATCTAGCAGACCGGCCCGGAAAACGAAAGCCCCGGACGCTGCCGAATGCCCGGGGCCGGAGGAGCCGGAGAGAGAACTTCAGTCGCGGGAGCTTCGTCGCCCGTGGAGCACCACCGGGGCCCTGTCGGGAGACTCGTCGTCGCCCGGCAAAACGACCTTCATCGAGGCGTCCTGGAGGGGGAATTCCTCGAAGAAAGACCGCCACGTGTCTTCCGTGAAGAAGATCGAGGTGTCCACCGCCTCGGCGCCGATCCCGGTCGTCCCGGCAGGGGGAACGTCGGGCGTCAACAGCGGCACCGACATGTCTGGGCGCGGGACGTTCGTGCCGTAGGAGGCGTTGATGAACTTGATCAGCTCGTCCGCCAGGATCGAGTAGCCGATGTTCGACATGTGGACGGCCTCGCCGTAGGCGAACATCCCGCCGGTCACGAAGTCCTTGGTGATCGTGATGTTCCCGTAAGTGCGCCCGTTGGCCTCGAGGTCCAGCGCCAGCGCGTAGAAGTCGAAATACTTGAAACCATTCGCGTCCGCGGCCGCCTTGATGGCCGCGTTCATGTCCTTGGTCCTCTGGTCGATCGTGGCCACGACGTCCGGGTAAATGACCACGCCGACGTTGACGGTCGCTGGCGGCGTGAAACTCCCGACCGGAAGGGGCTTACCGCACTCGGGAAGCGGGGCCACCGCGCAGGGAATGCCGAAGCCGAGCTGGAGCAGGGACTTCCCGCCCAGGCTCGCCACGGGCGCGTTTGCCCCCAGCGTCACGAGAGTGCCGGCCGGCAGCGGGCAGGCCGTCACACCCGTCGGGCAGGGATTCGCCGCATCCCCGGGACCAAGCAGCGGAACAGGCTGTCCTCCGACGATCAGGGGCTTGTTCGTCGTGGGATCCAGGACGAACCGGGGAAGCGTGCTCGCGAGGGGGATCAGGTGGAGCTCCGGCGTCCCGAGGAAGACTCCAGTCCGGCCGCTGGCCTTCAACGCCGCTGCGACGGCGTTGTACTTGGCCGTGAACACCGGCAACGGCGTAACGGTCACCCCGTCCAGGAACAGAGCCGCTCCCCCCGCGTTCAGGATGTCGTTGCCGATGATTCCCACGGTGACGAAGGTCGGGTTCAGCGAAAGGGCCTGGTTCAGAGCGGAACCGTTTCCGCGCAGGACCAGATCGGCCAGTCCGCCGTTGTCGGTCAGTTTGTCGGAAATATCGGCGATCTTGTAGCCGCCAATCGAGAGATTGTCGTAGGGCCGGTTGAGCGTCAGGTTCGTTGGCTTGCCCGTCTTCGTCGAGATCGGCCCGAAGGTCACGGGCACGAGGCTCTTCAAGCCAGTGCAGGTCGGCAGCCCGGGGTCCGAGACGGTCGGCTGCTGGAAGTCGGAGATCCCGAACTGTTTGGCCAGGGTGGCGGGATACGAGAACCGCTGGTTGCGATCGACGAGGCAGCCTGCGGAGAAACCCATCCCGTAGCTGTCGCCGAGCGCCACGTACTTGGTGAAGTTCGGGGTCTGGGCCGCGAGAGGCCAGACCGCCAGGAGCGCCAGGGCGGCGCCGATCGCCAACGCGCGAATCGTCCTTCTTTTCATCGTGCTCTCCTCGGTTAGAACGAAACCCGCAAACTGAAGGCGAAAACGTTGTCCGCTGCCTTGTACTGCCCGAAGAAGTTGTCCTGCGAAGCCCCGGCGGTGTCCAGGTTCTTGAACTTGATGTAGAGGTCGGAGATGTCCACGCCCCAGCGATCGGTGTCGTAGCCTAAGCCGAGTGTATAGGCGTCGCGATCGCTGTCGGCGAGGAGCGGTCCGGCGTTCTGGATCGGCTGCGGCGTCTTGTCCCGGTAGTAGCCGGCCCGCACGGCGAAGTCGGAGAACTTCTTCTCCAAGCCGACCCGGTAGGCCCAGGAGTTGTTCCAGGCGGTGACCCGGTGCACGTCGCGCCCCGTCAGGTCCGGGAAGATGATGTCGAGGGACTTGAAGGACGACCACTCCGTCCAGTCCGCCTCGACCGCGACCGTGAACGCCGCAGGAAGGACAATCGCGGCGCCGAGGTTGACGCTCTCGGGGAAGTCGATCCGCGTGGTCACCGGGTGGCTCCCTTGCGGCAGCTGCGAGGCGACGATCGTGTCGAAAACCGTGTTGCCTGTAGGCCGTTGCTCGAACCTGGCGGTCCCGTCGTAGTCCACCTTGATCCTGCTACGGAAGGCCGCTCCGATCGAAAACTGCGGGACCGGCCGAAACAGGATGCCCGCGTTCCATCCCCATCCATGATTGTCGGTCAGGTCGCTATTCAGCTTGATGTGCGCCACGTCCACGACGGAGTTGGTATAGGGATTCAGGGCGGCCTGGTTCCTTTCGAGCTGGACCTTGGAGAAGCGGTAGTCGGCACCCACGGCGAGAGCGAACGCCGGTATCGGTTGGAAGGAGAGGACCGGATTCAGGTCGACCGTCTGGATCACCGCGTTCTGCGCGACGAAGCGGCCGGAGAAGCTGTTCGGCAAGACCGGATTCGAAGCGCAGTCGCCGCCGCAGTTTTCCGCGTTGTCCCACCGGTATCCGAGCCCGTACGGAGAGAAGATTCCGAGCCCGAAGTTGATTTCGGAGGTCAGCGGCGCGACGAGGTAGAGCGTCGGGAGCACAAAGGTCGTCTTGTGCTGCTCCTCGCTCCGACCGATACCGGGATAGGGGTCCTCGCCCGCGAAATCTCCCTTCAGCTTCGTTATGAAGGAGCTGCCGATCTCGACTTCGAAGTGCTTCTGCCATCCTAATCCGGCGGGGTTGAAGAAGATGGCCGACGGGTCGTCGGCGACCGCTACGAACGCGAGACCCATCCCCATCGCCCGCGCTCCCTGATTGTTGACCTGGAACCCCGAGGAGAAGGCCGGGCTGGCCGCCAGGAACAGGAGGATCGCCAGTGGAGCGGAGATCGTGCGAATTCGGACCCGACGAGGTCTTGTCACGGCTTCTCTCCTTCCATCGAAAAGCGAAATTTCTCGAGATTCGGAGGGGCCCAATCTATGCCCCACCGGAGGCGAAGTCAAAGCCGTAGAATCCCGGCGTGCCGCGCGACAGCGAATCTCCCACGCGCGATGCCGTCGGAGGGGCGCCCCGGCGGACGACCGACAGCCCCTTCGAGAAGGGCACGCTGCTCGGCGGGCGGTACCGCATCGTGTCGGTCCTCGGCTACGGCGGCATGGGCATCGTCTACCGGGCGCGCGACTCCAAGCTCGACTGCGACATCGCCCTGAAGCGCATCCGGCCCGACCGGATGTCGCCGGAGCGCCAGGCGACGCTGCGCCGGGAGATCATCCTGTCGCGCCGCGTCACTCACGAGAACGTCTGCCGCGTCTACGATCTCGTCGAATTGAACGGCGAGGAGTTCGTGTCGATGGAGTACGTGCCGGGAAAGACCCTGAAGGACATCGAGGGTGACGAGCAGGTCCTCCCGCTCGGCCGCGGCCTCGCGATCGCCAAGAAGATCTGCCGGGGCCTGGCCGTCGCGCACCGGATCGGGATTCTCCACCGCGACCTGAAGCCCGAGAACGTGATCGTGACCGGGGACGGGACGCCGAAGCTCATGGACTTCGGCATCGCGGTCGAGACCACCGTCTCGCGCGGCGAAGCGGACGACACGGTTCCGGGCACTCCCCAGTTCCTTGCGCCGGAGCTGCTCAAGGGGGAGGCCCCGAGCGTCCGGACCGATGTGTACGCCATGGGGGTCCTCCTCTTCGAGATGTTCACCGGTCGGGTCCCTTTCGATGACGACGACGTGGCCCGCCTCGTGCGGCGCATCCTGACCGAGGAGCCGCCGAAGGCGGAGACGCTGCGCCCGGACCTGCCGAAGGAGCTCCTCGCGATTCTCGACCGGGCCATCGCGAGAGACCCGGAGTCTCGTTTCTCCGACGCCGACGCTCTCGCCGACGCGATCTCGGCCTTCGAAGGCAACGTCCTCGACCGGGTGCTCGCGGAGGTGTCCGTGACGAGGGCGAAGATGGTCAAGCTGATGGTGATCCTGGAGGCCAACAAATCCCTCGCCGCGACCTTCGATCCGACCGAGACGCTGAAGATCATCCTGAAGACGGCGACCTCCGAAACCGACGCCGAGCGCGGGACCATCTTTCTGAAGGAGCCCGGCTCCGACACCATCGTCAGCCAGATCCTCGAGGGAGGAGCCGTCGCCCCGATCGCCCTGCCGCTCGGGCGCGGCATCGCCGGGACGGTGGCGAAGACCGGGGAAATCATCAACATCGCGAAGGCGTACGAAGACCCGCGGTTCGACCGCGCGACGGACGTTTCCTCGGGCTTCCGCACGCGCACGATCCTCGCCGCTCCCCTGCGCACGCCGGCCGGGGAGATCGTCGGGGTGGTCGAGCTCTTGAACAAGCGCACCCGCGAGTTCACCAAGGAGGACGAGGAGTTCCTGGCGGAAGTCGGCACCCACTCGGCCCTGGCCGTGGAAGGCGTGCGCGAGCACGAGGCGGCGGTCGAGCGCGCCCGAAGGGAAGGGGCCGCAGCCGCCCTGCGCGGCGTGCGTCCGCTGCTCGGCCCCGGCGTCTGGCCGCGGGTCCGGGGGCTCGAGGCGGCGCCCCTGCGGTGGGAGTCGGAGGAAGGGATTCCGGTCGGATCGGCCGCCGAAGCGGACCGCGATTTCCTCGCCCTGCTGCTCGTCGAGGCTTCCGGCACGGCCGACGAGGCCTTCGGCTCCCTTGCCCGCGGGCTCGCCGCGGGGCGGGCGCGGCTCGGGGGCTCGCCGGCGGAGGACGTCGTCGCCGGAGTCCTGACGGCGGCCCCCTCCTGCGCCGCCACGGCCGTGCGCTGGTCGGGCAAGCGGCTCTCCATCTCGGCCGCCCACGCTCCGCTCCCCTTCCTCTTTCGCAGGGGTCGGGTCGTGCGCATCTCAGCCGCGGGAGAGGGCTCGCGCCTGACCGCCGAGTGCGAGACCTCGAAGGGAGACCTGGTCATCCTCGCATCGAGCGGACTCGATCGGCTGCGCTTCGGGTCTGAGCGGCGGCCGCCGGCCCGTTTCCTGGAGGAGCTCGCCCGAGGCGCGCAGGGCGGCTCGCTCGAAGAAGCGTTCGCCCGGACCGTGGCCGACTGGAAAGAAGCGGGCGTGTCCCCGGGCCCGGCCGACCTCGTTCTGCTGGCCGCCCGCCGCACGACCTGATCTTGCCGCTCGGGGGGTTGGGCCATGCGCTCGATCTGGACCGTCGGCCATTCCAACCACCCGCTCGAGAAGTTCCTGGAGATCCTGAAAGCGCACCGGATCGAGCGGGTCATCGACGTGCGGCGATTTCCGGGATCGCGGCGGTGGCCCCATTTCAGCGCCGCCCGTCTCTCGGACAGCCTGCCGGCTTCCGGGATCGAGTACGTCGGAATGCCCGACCTCGGCGGGCGCCGGAAGGCGAACCCCGACTCCCCGCACACGGCCTGGCGCGTCGAGGCCTTCCGCGGCTACGCGGACTTCATGGACACGCCCGCGTTCGCCGCGTCCCTCCAGCGCGTCGAAGCGCTCGCCGCCGAGAAGCGATCGGCCCTGATGTGCGCCGAGGCCCTGCCCTGGCGCTGCCACCGGTCCCTGATCGCCGATGCCCTGATCGCCCGCGGCTGGAAGGTCTTCGAGATCCTCTCGGAGAAGGAGGTCCGCCCGCGCGAGCTTCCGTCATTTGCCCGCCTCGAGGGAACCCGCGTCGTCTACGACCTTCCCGCGCCTGATATCTAGTTCCCTGTAACGATTGAATCGATATCGCGGAAAGGTCGGCCCGGATCCCTCGGCATTTCCCTCGTCGGCACGCGGCGGCCGGCCGCAACACTGAGAACCGGCCGGCGCTGAGGGTTCCTCGCAGAGACAGAGTGGTGCCGGTGGTCTCTTCCTTGCTCGTCACCCATCACCTCCTCTGGGAAACGCCGCCGGCTCCGGGCCTGGCAGTCCGGCTTGAGTGCGAGTGCCAGCCCCGGCGGCGGGACGCCTCCCGGAGGAGGCGATGAGCGAAGGAGCACACCACCACGAGACATAAGCCTCGCTGCGACTGCGACTGAGCGACCAGCGACGGCCTGATCGTGTCTGTCGCGGCGGGGCCGGAGCGTGCCGACGAGGGAGGCGGCCCGACGCCGGGGCGTCCTAACAAGCTGCTCGCAGATTAGGGAAGCACGGCGACGGCCACGGCTCCCGGGCCGCCGTGCGCGCCGAGCGCCGGGCCGCACTCGACGATCATGACGTCGGACTCGGGGTAGCGCTCCCGGATCTCCCGCGCGATCGCCTCCGCGAGCGGGGCCGCATCGCAGTGCGCCACGCCGAAGCGCCGTCCCGGATCCCTCCGGGAATCGGCCGCCTCGAAGAGAAGCTGCATCATCTTGTGCCGCGCCGAGGCAAACCCGCGCGCCTTGCCCGCCGGCTGAGCGGTTCCCTCCCTGGAGAGCGTCAGCACGGGAAGCAAGCCCAGCAAGCGGGCGAAGAGCCCCTTCAGAGGAGAAACGCGCCCGCCGCGCACGAGGTGCTCGAGGGTCGGCACGGCGATGAAGAGCCGCACCCGGCCGGCCGCGTCTCGCGCGATGCGCGCGACCGCGTCCGCCGCCTTGCCGCACGCGGCGGCCTCGGCGCAGGCGCGCACGATCAGGCCCAGGCCGACGGAGACGTTGCGGCTGTCCACGTGTTCGAACCGCGTCTTCTCGACCGGGCGCGAGCCCACGATCGCAGCCTGGTAGGTCCCCGACACCGCCGCAGAGAGGTGGATGGAGACGATCGAGCCGGCGTGCGTGGCGACGTTCTGGTAGACCTGCGTGAAATCCGCCGGAGGGGGCTGCGAGGTTTTCGGCTGCTCCCGGGTCACGGCGAAGCGCGCGTAGAACTCCGAAGGAGTGAGCGTCACCCTGTCGAGATAGTTCTCCGATCCGAAGTACACGCGCACCGGCACGACCCCGATGT
>JAWOLE010000046.1:0-3358 GCA_033853815.1 Thermoanaerobaculia bacterium | reverse complement strand
ATGATCGGGGAAAGGCGCCGATAGAGCGCCGCTCCCGCCGTCGTCAGCCCGACGTGCCGGGTGGTGCGGTGGAGGAGCTGCGTTCCGAGCTGCGCTTCGAGGCGGGCGACGCCCCGGCTCACGGACGACTTGGGCAGGCCGAGCGCCTGGGCCGCCACGGAGAAACTGGAGGCGTGGGCCACCGCGGCGAAGAGGGACAGGAGGTCGAGGTCCAATTGTTCCGCCATGGGAACAGTATTTTGTCACTGGAAAAGCTTGTGCAACACCGGCCGGCACGCATATTTGTCTCGCCGCGAAGGTCTGGCGCAATCCAAAGGAGAGAGACATGAACCGCATCATCAGCTTGTTCGCCGCAGTCCTCGCTGTGGGAGGAGCACCGGCGTTCGCAACCGAGTACCAGGTGGACCCCGCGCACACGACGGTGCAGTTCGCCGTCCGGCACATGATGGTGAACACCGTCCGCGGGCAGTTCCAGAAGGTCGCGGGGGTCGCGAAGATCGACGACAAGGACCTGACGAAGTCGTCGCTCGACGTGACGATCGACGTGGACAGCATCGACACGCGCGATGCGAAGCGCGATGGCCACCTCAAGTCCCCCGACTTTTTCGACGCGGCGAAGAACCCGAAGATCACGTTCAAGTCGACGAAGATCGAGAAGAGCGGCGACAAGTACCAGGTGATCGGCGATCTGACCATGCACGGCGTGACCCACCCGGTGACGCTCACGGTCGACACGTTCACCTCGCCGGTGAAGAACTGGGGCATGCTCGTCCGCGGCGTGTCGGCGACGGCGAAGATCAACCGGAAGGACTGGGGCCTGGCCTGGAACAAGGTCCTGGAATCGGGCGGGGTGCTCGTGGGCGAGGAGGTCCAGCTGCAGATCGACGCCGAGCTCAACGCGAAGGCTCCCGCGACGAACTGACCCCCCCTTCATCGTGGTCTGGACCGAGAGCCCCCTCTCCGCCGATGCGGTGAGGGGGCTTTCTTCGTCCGGCGCTCGCCCGGGTCAGAAGTACCAGCCCACGTTCAGGTTCGGCGCGCCGCCGATGCCGAAGTAGCCGGCGACGTTCCAGAAGAAGATCACGCCGAGGCCCAGCTCGGCCGAGAACCCCGACCGGCTGAAGTACTGCACGCCGACGTCCAGGTGGATGTTCCTCCCCCACAGGTCGAGGTAGTTGAACGAATACGGTGAGCCGTTTTCGGTGGCATGGACCTGCGTGAGCTGGGGATCCCACCGGAATCCGGTGAACGTGTAGAAGGCGAGGTGCCCGCCGATCCCGACATAGGGGCTCCACGCCCATTCGAAGGGGGCGACCTTGAGGGAGAGGTCCAGGCCGGGGCCGGGGATGTCCAGGCTGAGGCTCGGAAAGAAGATCTTCTGGAGGATGAACGTCCCGCTGATCGCGACGACGCCCCGCGTGCTGATCAGGTCGAAGCCCAGGCCCCAGCGCTTGCGTACCCGCGGGTTTCGCTTCATCTCCTCCTCGACGCTCTTGCGGACCTCCGCCTCCCGCTGGCGGCTTGCGTCGAGGTCTTCCATCCGCCGGTACCAGATCTGGAAATCGGGGTCCTCGGAGAGGGAAGGGTCCGCGTCGAGAGCGCCGCGCAGGGAGGTGCGCTCCTTGTCGTGGTCCTCGACCCGGTCGTAGGCCTCGGCGAGCCGGACCATGCACCGGGCCCGGCCTCGTTGGGCCTGCCAGTCGTTCGGCTGGTCCTTCAGGATCGCATCGAACATCGTCAGCGCCGCACCGGCTTCCCCGGAGGCCAGCAGTCCCATCGCCTGACTTCGCCGGTACGCGCGCAGCTCGTCGGGGTCGGTCGCGTCCGGGACCCCCTTGGCCAGGCCGCTCGACAACGGCATCGAGGTGAACGCGAGGCTGGCGACCTTCACGCGGGCACCGTCGGGGAGGGCCAGCGCGGCGACGCCGAGGTGATCTGTGAGCACGTGCTTCACGTGGTACTGGCCCGGCGGCAGCCCGACGGCGACCTCGTGATCCGCCGCGGAGCGGCCCTCGGCGACGAGCTGGACTTCGTGCTCGTCGACGACGACGTAGCGCTCCCCCTCGGTGCGCGGAAGCACGAGCGCGGCGGCGGCCTTGGACGGCCAGGTGAGGGCCAACTCGCCCTGACCCTTGATTTCGTATCGGAACGCGGGGCGCTGCGGGACCAGCGTGCTGGCGGTGTCGGCTTCGGTGCGCTGGTAGGCGTACCGGTAGGCCTCCGAGAGCGTCACCTTGCCATCGTGGTCGAGGTCCGCCGCGCCCCGGAGGCCCGAGACGAAGTGGTGCGTGAACACAGACCCCTGGAGCGCTTTCTGCTCCTGTGACAGCTCGTCGGCGCCGCTCGACGTGAGCAGCGCAAGGCCGTGAACCGTCATCTCGTCGACCACCTTCACGTCGAACAGGGGCGCGGGGGTGCCGCCCTTCGCGGCAAGGATGGACCCGGACCGGCAGGCGTCGAAGACGCCGATTCGCACCGTCGCCGGCATGCTGCGGAGCTGCTCGTACAGTTCCTCGAACCCGAGCGGCGCGCCCCGCAGGTGCAGATAGCGCTCGTCGGCGTGCCCCGAGTAGTAGACGAAGACGAGGGTGCGGTCGTCGATGGAGCGCACCGTCTGGGAGATTCGACGCAGCTGCGCTCGGACCTCCGCGGTGTCCGGGTCCCGGAGCGAGGTGACCCGGTCCTGTGCGAACTGGCCCAGTTCGAGGAGGACGTCCCTCACCCGTCGCGCATCGGTCTCGGCGTGACGCAGGGGACGGTCGTTCGTCCATCCGGCGTTGGCCCCGATGACGAGCGCGAACCGCTCCTCGGCGGCCGCGACCGCGGACAAGAGCGCGACGGCCGCAGCCATCAGCACCGGACGGCGACATTCGTTCATCGTGGTCTCGAGTGGGGCCAGGGTCTCATCGTACGTCGCGGTCCGATCCTAAGGATGCCGCTAGCGTTTGAAGAGGTCGACGCGCGCCGCGGAAACGCCCGCGGGCAGGACCTTGTCGATCGAGCGGTGCGCCCGCAGCGCCTCGACGATCTCTTCCAGGCGGAAGGCGTCGGATCCGGCGAAGGCGTAGACCTCTTCGACGCCCGACACGTCGTCGAGGGAGACGGCGGTGGGGAGGAGCGGGCTCGAGGGGTCATATGCGCCCGAGGCAAGGCCGCCGAAGGGGTAGTAGACGGTCACGCGGCCGCGCGCGTCCCGGCTGACGATCGCAACCTCGTGGGAAGTGGGGGCGCGCACCTCGAAGCGGATGGCGTCGCCGGCCGCGAGCTTCGTCTGCGAGTCGACGCGGACGGCGGTGTCGCCGGCGCGGCGGTACACCACCAGGCTCACGCCCCCCTTGGTCGCGAACGCCCCCTCCGG
>JAWOLE010000045.1:0-10542 GCA_033853815.1 Thermoanaerobaculia bacterium | reverse complement strand
TCGGACCGCGTGGTGGGGCGGAGAATCGAGCGCGCAGAGGAGGAAATCTTCCTCCTCCCCGGCCGGCCGGGGCGGCGCGCCCGTTTCGGCGCGAGCGAGAGCGATCCACTGGTAGGTCGCCAGACTCCCGCGGTCGAGCCCGGGCCACGACTCGAGACGGTCGAGGAAAGGCCCCGCCTCGGGGGCGGGGGCGCCCGCTTCCGGCTCGATCGAGACGACCCGCCAGCCTGATTCTTCCAGCGCCTCGGAGAGGAAGCGCCGGTCGAACCAGCGCAGGTGGCCGGCGTCGGCCAGACCCGCCGGCGCAGGGTCGAAGCGGCCGAGCACGAGATCCCGCACGAGCGAGAGGTGCCCGACGTTGGGCACGCTCGCGATGAGCGTCGCGCCCGGCCGCGCGATCGCCCGCGCGAGCGCGAGGACCGCTACCGGGTCGGCCAGGTGCTCGAGGACGTCGGCGAAGAGGAAAGCGTCGAAGCTCTCTCCCTCCCGGGCGAGACGCGCAAGCGCCGCCGCCGCATCCCCTTCGAGAACGCGGTCGAGCCGGGCGCGCGCGCGGGCCGCCACTCCCGGGTCCCTCTCGATCCCGACCGCTTCCAGCCGCGCGAGCCGCCGCTTGAGCGCCCCGGACGTCCCTCCGGCTCCGCAGCCAACGTCGAGCAGGCGGAGGGCTTCGGAGGGAAAGAGGCGCGTGAGCTCCGGCCGCTCCCGCTCCGAGGGATCCTCGAGAACGAGGGCGCGCAAGTCGCCGTCGAACTCCTTCTCCCCCGCGTCGGCGAGCAGCCGCTCGAGCAGCTGGGAGATCGTCTCTCCCTTTCCGGCCGGAAAGTCGCTGGTCCGGAAGCCGACGGCCGGGCTGCGCCGGATCTCCTCCGGACCGTCCGGGCCGCCCTCCGGCGGCGCCAGCTCCGCGGCCTCCAGCTCCCGCAGAGTGTGCACGGGTTCGAGCGGTCGGATCCTCGTTTGGGCGAGCAGTACCCGCCCAGAACGGGGAACCGGAAAACGCGTCATCCGCAGGGGGAGGGCCGTCGGATCCCGGACGAAGACCCAGGAATGCGCCGCGGCGAGGGCCTCAGCGGCGCAGGCGTCTTCCGGGAAGTCCCGGACCTCATCGGCCGGGATGGCTCGTATCCAGCGCAGGCGCGCGAGGCGACGGCCGTAGTCCGGAGTCCCGGACGCCTGGAGGAAGGCCAGGGCCGTCTTCAAGAGCCGGCAGCGGAGCGCCCGGCCGCCAGCTCTTCGGCAGCCTCTTCCTCGGCCACGGCCCAGCGGTGACGCGGCCGGACGAGCCCCACGGCGTATTCCGGAGCGACGACCGTAAAGCCGGGCTTGAGGATGCGCAGATCGTGCAGATGGAGCGCCGTCTCGTCGCCGAGGAAGACGTAGAGGCGGAACTCACCCTGGGCGATGGGCAGCTCGGGGAAGGTCAGGCGCAGCCGGTATCGGCGCCGTCCCGTCAGCGGAGCCCACGGCTCCCCCCGGGTATCCACCGCGAAGGCCTGGACCCCGTCCTCGCGGTCGGCCCCCACGCGGACGTGAAAGGCGAGGCCCGGATCCTCGGTCTCGAAGGCCAGGTCCAGGGCGACCGTCTCCCCCGCCGCGAACTCCGCGCGGGGATACCCGGAGCCATCGTGCACCGCGACCTCCGTGAGCCACGCCGGGCGCCGGCCGTTGGTGGCGGCCGCGGCGGGCGAACGGTCGGCTTCCGGGGAATGGCTTTTCTCCTTCTCCTGGAGAAACTCTTCGTAACTCCTCACGACGGAGAGCGCCCGCCCCGAGGCGGCGACGCTCCCCTGCTTCAACCAGATGGCCTGGTCGCACAGGAGCGCGATGTAGTAGAGGGCGTGCGAGCAGAAAAGGAGCGTCCCTCCCCGCTTCTGGAATTCCGTGATCCGGTCGATCGACTTCTTCTGGAAATAGCCGTCCCCCACGGCCAGCGCCTCGTCCACGATGAGCACGTCCGCGTCGGCGTGGGTGGCGACCGAAAAGGCGAGTCGCAGCGCCATCCCGGAGGAGTACGTGCGCACGGGCCGGTCGAAGAAATCGCCGAGTTCGGCGAAGTCCCGGATCAGCGGAAGGCGCCGTCGAATTTCCGAGCCGGTCAGGCCGAGCAGCGCGGCGTTCATCCGCGCGTTCTCCCGGCCGGTGAACTCCGGATGAAAGCCCATTCCGAGCTCCAGGATCGACGCGACGAGGCCGTGCCGCGCGACCGAGCCGGAGGTGGGCAGCGTCGTGCCGGCGACGATCTTCAGGAGCGTGGACTTGCCCGCGCCGTTCTCGCCGATGAGTCCGAGGGCCCGGCCTCGCGGAAGCTCGAAGGAGACGTCCGTGAGGGCCGAAAAACCGCGATGCCGCGGCCTGCGAAGCAGGATCTCGCGCAGCCGGTCGGACGGCCGGTCGTAGAGCCGGTAGGTCTTGCAGACGCGATCGGCCCGGACGGCGATGTCGCTCATGGGATTGAAAGATTGAAGGATCGAAAGATTGAGAGATTGAGCGAGCCTCCCACGGGGCTCAATCCTTCAATCGTCAATCGATCAATCATCAATTCTTTCATTCTCCGAGCGCGAACTCGCACCGGCGGCAGAGGAAATCCGCCGGCGCCTCTTCGACGCCGTAGGTCCAGCGGCGAAGCCGCGCCATCGCGTCGCCCCCCAGGACCTCGGCGACCGTCTGTGTCTTCAGATCTCCGATGACCAGCCGCTCATAGTAGTCCTGGCAGCAGAGAACCGCCCGCGCCGTCGCCGTGATGTGGAGATGCTCGAACGGCCGCGAGCCCATGAGCTCGCAGCCCCGCAGCCTCTTCTTTGCGGGAGGCTCCGGGACGAAGGTCCCGCTCGCCGGCCGGCTGCGGATTCGAAAGGGGCGAATCTGCCAGCCGAGCGGCTCGAAACGCGCCCGGATCTCCGCGGCGTCCCTTTCATGGCGCTCGTCCTCGTCTCCCAGCACGACGATCGCGCTCTCCTCGGAGAGGGCGCGAGTCCGCATCGCGTCGATGTTGGCGAGGACGCGCGCGAGGTCTCGCGTGCCGTGGAGCTTCTCGTAGCGCTCCGGATCGAGCGTGGGAAGGTTGATCCCGATGTAGCGGAAGCGCCCCGCCCGTTCGAGCCTCGCCGCGCGCTCCGGTGTGAAGTTCGAGGCGTTCGTCAGAACGGAAACCTGCAGCCCGCGCGCGAAGAGCGACCGGCACCGCTCCTCGAACAGAGGATCGATCGTCGGCTCGTTGTAGTTGGAGAGGAAGATGACGACGTTCTTGCCTCCGACGGCGACGACCTGGTCCACGATCGACTCGAAGAGCTCCTGGCTCATGGTCTCCCGCTCCCGCGGCTCGACCGAGACCGGGCAGAAGGGGCAGCGATGGTTGCAGGAGGTGCAGGTCTCCAGGGACACATAGAGCAGGTGCGAGCGGCGCGTCTCGGCGTCGAGGTCCTCGATCAAGAACCGCGCGGCGCGCAGATGCTCCAGAACCGCGGCGCCCGCTTCGACCGGCAGGCCCTTCCCGATCGCCGCGAGCGCCCGGTACTCCTCTCCGCTCTTGGAGATCGAGACGCCGGTCACCGGGTTGTACAACACCCTCCCCCGGTCGTGCAGGTAGGGGGACACGATCTCCGGCTCGAGCATGGCAGTGGGGCTCCCGGGAACGGGAAACGCGCTTTCGCTCATCCTGGGAAGGTCCGAATCATCGGCAACGCCGCCATTCTAGCCCGGATTACTCATGGTCACCCGGCCGAAACACGGGCAACCGACTGAGCCCGAGAGTGTTGCTACGGGACAAGGGTGACTGAGGCCAGGAACACCTTGTCCGCGACTGAGATTTTTCGCCGAGACAAGGAAGCACGACGACGGCGATGCCAAAGCGCATCGCAGAGGAGCGCTGACGCCGTATCGGCGGAAAAGATCGGAGCGGCGGGCGGAGTCGATCATGAATAATGCGGGCTAACCCTGTTCTTACGGACCGGAGGGTCGAGCAGTCGTGGACCGAGCACAAAAAAAGGGCCCCGGCCGGAGCCGGGGCCTGAGTGTTCAAGGGGGATCGAATCGGTCAGTTCTGCGGGAGCGCCTGGATGAAGACCGACGCATTGGTCACTTTGTCTACCGTAAAAGCGTACGCGCCGATCCTCCCGCCGCTCAGCTGGTCGATTCGGATCGAGACCGGCGTTCCGGGATTCTGGAAATTCATGTTCGGATCCGTCAGGGAGATCTGGCCGTAGCGGGGGCCCGATCCACCCAGGCCGAAGGCCGCGGAGCCCACCACTGACCCGTCGGGACCGACCGCGACGATCCGGCCGGTTATGGGAGCGGCACTGGCGCTGGAATCCATGGCGAAGACGCCGATGACGGAGCGGTAGCGGTCGCTGTCTTCCACTCCCGTCAGGTAGAGGTTGTGCGAGCCGTCGCCGGTCTGAAGGCTGGTGTAGACGTCGAGTTGCGAACCCGCCGTACCGGTCGGCTGGTCGTCGTAGTTGCGCGAGCTGATGATGAGAGGGTGGCTCGCGGACTCGTCGTCCTTGGGATAGTAGATTCGAAGAATTCCGGCCGTGTTCCCGGGGTCCGTTCCCAGGGCGCTGACCACGTCGTCGGCGCCCAGGAGCTGGCCGGCGAGGATTGGATATTTGTCCAGGTGAACCACGTGTTCCGTGATTCCTCCGTCCGGGGATTCGAAGTACTGGAAGTAGAGATTCCGGGGCTTCGAGCCGCGATTGAAGATCTGCAAGCTGGTGCGCCAGTGCGCCCCATATGTGGAGTCGTAGCGGGAAACGCCCGCGACCCAGTAGGAGACGATTCCGTTCTCGGCGGGCGCGGCCTGGCTGTCGTCGGTTATCTGGACCAGGTCGTTGGTCTGCCTGTCGAGGGCCGTGCCGAACGCAAGCAAGGTCCCCTGCGTGGAGGTCGCCTTCAGGACGTAATGCTTGCCGTCAGCCAGGCCGAGATCGCTGTCCCTCAGGTAGACCTGCTGGTAAGGCGCGAGATTGCTGACTTTTCTCGAGGCGACCAAACTGCCGGAGCCGTCGAGAATCAAGACGGGCACACCCTGGTCATCGGTGGCCGACAGCTCGAAGCTGCCCGGAGAGTTCCCGGCGTTGAAGAGGGTCACGACGAAGCGGTTCTTCGAGTCCGACTGCAGGCCGATCAGGTATTGGTCTCCCTGTGGCGTGGGAGCCGGAGGTGTCGCAGTCGGAGTCGGTGTCGGAGTCGGTGTCGCATTCGGAGTCGTTGTCCCGGTCGGAGTCGGTGTCGGAGTCGGTGTGGACGACGAGGAGCCGTTGAAGGTCGCCGTGAGGGTCTTGTTCAAGTCCGACGAGACGGAGCATCGGCCGAGCACATAGTTGTCGCAGCCGGTGATGCCGGCAAACGTCGATCCCGGATCCGCCACCCCGTCCAGGAAGACGGAGGTCCCGGCCGGGAAGGTGAATGAGCAGGTCCCCGGGCAGCTGATCCCTTCGGGGTTGCTCGTCACCGTTCCGGAGCCGGTTCCGGCCAGGACGACGGTCACGGTCCCGTCGAGGGTCTGATTCTCCGAAAGTGTCTGGGGCCTGCCCGGCGCCCGCCCGAGCACGACGGAGGTGAATCCCTGCGGCGAGATGTTCCCGGCGCCATCAACCTGAAAGACGGGGATGCCCGATCCGTAGGAGATGTTGCCGGGATTGACCTTGGGTTGGAAGGCGACGCGGGCGGTGACCAGGGGCGCCTGCGCGGAATTCTGGTAGCGGATGACGACCGTTCCCTTATTGTTGCCGCCGTTCAGGTACCCGACCACGTCCCGGAACGATTGGGAACCGCCCGGCCCGAGCGCGGTCGGGGCGCCGTAGCCGAGCTGGGTCAGATCGAGCGAAGGCGGGGCCATGGAATCCGCGACGAACGGCACGAATGCCAGGGAGATGTTCATCGAGGCCGTCCCGCCGTTGGTGATCGAGACGTCCGTGCTCCAGGTCGTCGTCCCGTCGTCCAGGTGCGCGGCCCCCGGGACGATGACGGCGCGGAAGCTGGGAGGCGTGATGGACATCGTGATGTCCACGCCGTTGGTTCCCGCGGTGTTCGTGCCGTCGCCCGTCACCGCGAGGTGGACCGTGCGGGTGCCCGCCGAGCCGTAGCTCTTGGTGACCGACGCGCCGCTTCCGTTAGTCCCGTCGCCGAAGTCCCACGCGTACGACGAGATGTTGGACCCGGTCGCGGTGAACGTGATCGTCCTGCCGGCCTCCGCCGTATAGGCGTTGGTTCCGGTCGGCGTCGCTCCGGCGACCGTGTAGGCGGTCGAGGGCGGCGGCGGGCCCGTGATGTCCACGCTGATCGCCGCCGATGAAGTGCCCAGCGTGTTGACGCCGTCGCCCTGAAGGGTCAGGTGGACGATATAGGAACCCGACGCGGCAAAAGAGTGCGTGGCGGTCCGTGTCGTCGCCGAGCCTCCATCGCCGAAGTTCCAGGAGTAGCTTGCCGCGTTCGCTTCGTTGGCCGTAAACGTCAGGGCCGTCCCGGTCGGGGCGCTGTATCGCCCGTTGAGCGGGTTCTGGCTCGCCCCGGAGACCGAGAGGTCGGTCGAGGGGGACGGCAGGCCCGTGACCGTGACGATGTGATCGTCCGAAAAGCCTGTCGTCCCCACGCTGTCGCGGACCTGCGCCTTGACGTCGTGCGGGCCGGACGTCGAGTACGTGCATGTCGCCGTCTGGGTGCCCGGCGTCCAGCCTGCGAGCGGGTTGTAGTCGCACTGCCACGAGTAGCTGTACGGCGGCGTTCCGCCGCTCGCGGATGCCGTGAAATTGAGAGCAGACCCTCTCGAGCCCGATGTCGGCCCCGACACGGAAACGAACAGCGAACTGCCGGGGGGAGGCGTCGGCGACGGAACCGGCGTCGGAGGCGGCGTCGGCACGGGGTTGGAGATGTTGACCGGCAGCGAGACCGCGACGCCGGCGACGGTGAGCCTCAGGGAGCAGGAGGAGCAGGCGCTCTGAGGTATCCACTGGATGGGAACGTTGGCGTCGGCCGAAGAGCCGATCGACGTCGTCCCGGAGCCCGAGACGAGATCCCATTGAGCCGCGGGATGCGGCGAGGGCGTGATGGTCTCGGAGTCCGAGAGGTTGTACGTCGTGCCGACCACCGGACACAGGGACGTGCCGCAGACCGGCAGCGGATCGACGTAGATGATCGGATGGGCCACCCAGTCGGTGGCCGAGAAGTCGGCGGAGACGATCTGCGACTGCGCGGCGCCGCCCGACGGCGTGAAGTTGTACCGCAGGTACATGCAGTAGCCGCCGGTGCTGGAAGGCGCCGTCACCGACGCGGTGCCCGCCACCGGCAGGAAGGAGGACGCCAGCGGATTCGAGGCCATCGGAGGAGGCGCGCCGCAGGCTCCCGGGTTCATCAGATAGTCCACCGAATTGAGCGCGGTGCCATCCGCGGCGATCTGCATCAGGTTGGTCAGCGTCAGCTTCGAGTTCGGATCCGTGTTGGTCGTGACCACGGGGTTGGGAGAGACCGAGAACGCCGCCACGAGGCTCGCCTGCACGATGGTGCCCGAGGCCGTCGCCGTGTACCCGCCCGGATAGGTGATCGTCAGCGTGAATCCCGTATCGCCGGCAGGCACCGGCACGACCGCGCTCGAAGCGCTGATCGGGTTGGCGCCCGTAAAGCTCCAGTTGAAGGAGGCCTCCGCGAGATTGCCCTTCGAGCCGCTCGCATCGGCGTTGCCTCCTGTCAACACGTTGAGCGTTCCCCCGGTCTTGGCGCACGTCCCGCTGAAGCCCGTGTAGCCCACGATGTTCGCCTGCGGGCACACCACGGCTATCTGCGGAGAGACGAACGTGTTCGCGCTCGTCCCGTTCGCGTTCGCGCTCTGCTCGGCGAACTGGTAGCTGCCCGAGGTCGCAGGATTCGTCAGACCCAGGCTCTGAATGCAGTTGGTCCCCAGCCGGATGTCGCCCTTGGCCACCCCGTTGGGATCGCAGGGAAAGTACCCGGTGACGGTCCCCTCGGTTGAAGGGGGGCCGCTCTCATCCGAGGCGAACGTCGCGGCGTAATTGAAGTCCCAGGAGACGCTGGTGATGGGAGAGCCCGTGGTCGAAGAGTCCTGCAACTGCCACTTGTCCCCGTAGTAGTTCGTCGTCTTGTCCGTCCGGCCCGCCGCCGAGAGGTTGGTCGCCGTCGCCGCCGCCGTCGGCGGCGTGGTGGGAACCCCTTTCGCGTGCCAGATATAATGGGTCAGATCCTGGGTCTCAATCCACCAGGTCCTCCCCTGCGGGTCGGCCGTCTGCGTCGAGTCGGCCAGGTCCCCGAGGTCTCCGAGGTAGGTCCACGTCCCCAGTTTGAACGTCAGTCGCGCCGGACCCCGGATCTGCGGGCCGTCACAGCCCTTCGTGACCGCCCCGCACTGGCTGTTGTACTGCCGCACGAGCACGTAATTGCCCGAGGAAGAGATGTTGCTCGTTCCGTTGCAGTCTCCGATCACGTAAAGGTTGCTGTTGGAGGGAGGCTGGCCGACCCCGCACTTGGCCTCCGCTTCGACCAGCCCGCTCGTCAGCGCGACCGTGTCGAGCCACAGGAAGCCGAAGTCGGTCGTCTGCAGGACGTACTGGCCGTTGTAGATCGGAGGGTCTGAGGAGATCACGCTGATGATCCCGTTGACCGTGACCGGAACGTCCTGCGCCCACGCGAAAGCGGGCAAGAGGAACGCCAGAATGGAGAGGGAGAAACGCGATGCCTTGGAAAGTCTCAACGAACGGATCTGAGAAAGGAGCAACATGAGCGAGGAGTCCTCCTGGGAGTGCCGCTTGGCAGGCGGTGATTGGACTGCATTGGCGTCGGTTTGGAGCCGGATTTCATATTCCTAGCGATCGGCGCACGGGCTGAAAACTAGAAATCTGGAATCAGGCTGGGAGTTCCAACGACCCCTTTTTCCTGGCTACGTTGAAATCGAACTTAGTGGAACGAATGATCCTTCCGACCCCAGCGAAAAAAAGTGGGCGGGACTTTCGTCCCGCCCACTCCAGAGAAACGATTAGGACGGACCGGTGCCGACGATCGTCGGGATGACAGGCGCCGTAGGCGTCACGCCACCCGCGGTCGGGGCAACCGGAACGAGCAACGGCTCGCAGTTGGTCGGATCCAGCTGAGCCGCCGTCACACCCGCGTTGAAGAACGCGGAGGCGCCGTCAAAGTCGTACGTCACGTACGCCTGGTCCAGAGTGCCTCCGACCGGACCAGTGTTGTTGAAGAACTCCATGCTGACCCAACCGGCGGGCCAGTTCGGATGCGAGAAGGCCGTGACCTGAGTGCGCTGCGTCTCCAGCGGGAAGTTGAACTTGGGGGCCTTGCACGGCGAGGGGCAGACACCCTGAGTCGTCGTGTTCTCGTCCTCGTCGAAGAAGACGAGGGTCACGGTCGGCTCGGAGGTATCGCAGATCGTCGTCGAGGACGCCAAGTCGAGCAGGTCGCCCCTTCCATCCACATCGAAGATGCTCGGAACCGAGGAAGCGCGCCACACTTCGAAGAACGAGGTGATGGTCGACGTATCGAACCACCGCGCCGCGTACTTCAAACCGAGAGGCTCACGCTGGTCGCCGCCGCCGCAGTCGAAAGCGTTCTGCGGAGCGGGGAAGGCGTTAGCGCATCCGGCCGGATCCGCCACCGTCACATACCGGCGATAGAAGGTGCGCCGTCCCGGGGTCGTGCTGGAGGCCAACGTCGGCGCGGCGGTCACGTCCGCCAGAGAGGCGTCGGCTTCGATCGACACGGCCGGGAAGCCCAGCGTGGGAACGCCGCTGCCCGAGATGTAGATGTAGTCGCCAAAGAGATTGTTCTCCATTCCGATCGCATCCTGCTTGTAGTAGTTCGGATCGCTCGGGTTGGAGAGGTTGCAGTAGTTCGCGTGGTCAATCGTGATGTATCCGTGGATCGGATTGGTGATCGTGCCGTCCACGCCGCCGCAGGTGTTCGTGTCCGGAGTCACATCGAGCGAGTCGATGACCTGGCCCAAGAACGGCTGCTGGAATGGACCTGGCGGATACGAAACGGTCGCGAGCTGGTTGTCCAGACCCGTGGCCGGGTTCGCAGGCCGCACGCGCAGATAGCCGCCCGCGTTCGGGAAGACCGGCGCAGACGAATTGCGCTGGCAGACGTCGCCGTTGATCGTGACCTGGTTGCTGTCCTTGACCTCTGCCACGTGCGACTGGTTGACCGGCGTCACCGGCAGGAAGCCACGCAGCACCGACGCCACCGAGAACGACTGAATGTCGAAACCGGTCAGCGCGATGTTGAAGTCGAGGACGAGTTCCGTACGGTCATTGAAAACGTTGACGTGCGCGAGCATGGGAGCCGAGGAGGCGTTCCCGATCGTCACGATCGTGTCCAGAGCCGTCGGCCCCGTTCCCAGGATGGTCAGGTCCGGATTGAACGTTGCCTGAAAATAGGGGATCAGCAACGTCGCAGCCGGACGCTGATCAATGGTGCACGTGATGGCGCCCGCACTGGTCGCGATGGCGAACAATGCGACGACCGCCAAACACGTCAGGAAGGCTTTTTTCATTGAGATCTCCTCAGTTATTGTTGAGTGCAAAA
>JAWOLE010000044.1:0-3762 GCA_033853815.1 Thermoanaerobaculia bacterium | reverse complement strand
GTCGCCCTCGCCGGCCTCCTCTCCTCGCTGAGGCTCACCGGCCGGACCCTCCTCGACCAGAAGATCTTGTTCCTGGGGGCTGGAGAAGCGGGGACGGGAATCGCCGACCTCATCGTCACGGCGATGGTCGACGCCGGCGACGACGTCGAAGGCGCGCGGCGGAAGTGCTGGTTCGTCGACTCGAAAGGGCTCGTGGTCAAGAGCCGCGAGGGGCTTGCCGCGCACAAGCTCCGCTACGCCCACGACTTCCGCCCCGCCACGCAATTCCGGGAAGCCGTCGAGGCGCTGCGCCCGACGGCCATCGTCGGCGTCTCGACCCTCGGCGGCGCCTTCGACCGGGAGATCATCGAGCTCATGTCCCGGCTGAACGAGCGGCCCATCGTCTTCGCGCTGTCGAATCCGACGTCGAGCTCCGAATGCACGGCCGAGCAGGCGTACACTTGGTCCAGGGGCCGGGCGGTCTTCGCGAGCGGCAGCCCGTTCCCGGCGTTCCAGTACCAGGGGACGACGCTCGTCCCGGGCCAGGGAAACAACGCATACGTGTTCCCGGGCATCGGCCTGGGGGTCGTGGCCTCCGAGGCGCGGCGGATCACAGACCGGATGTTCCTAGAAGCCGCACGAGCGCTGGCAGCCTGCGTGCAGCCCGACGACCTCGCCGTCGGCCGGATCTATCCGTCCCTCACGCGGATCCGGGAGGTGTCTGCGCGAATCGGAACGTCGGTCGCGAGCGTGGCGTTCGACGACGGCCTGGCCCGTGTTTCGCGCCCCGCCGACATGGCCGCCTTCGTGAGGTCGCGGATGTGGGAGCCTCGCTACGAGAGTTACGTCTGAGGGTCCATCGGACGACCAGCCCGCTCAGGGCGGGGCCCCCACGACGACATAGCCGTCCGCCTCCATTCGCGTGGGGTATGCATCAGCGAGCTCGCCCAGCGCCTCTCGCGTGGTGATGCACCGGCGGGATGAGCCCGGAGCCAGGTAGGCGCGTACGGCGCCAGCATCGGGCAGGTCCAGGGCCACGGGCACGGTCGGTCCGCGGTAGTAGCTGAACGCCGCTGCCAGGAAGTAGCGGTGCACCCGGAAGGCACATAGCTCGTGCATCGGCAGGGCGGCCGCGAGCGCCTTCGGCGCCAGGTCCTTGACGCGGTCGCCATCGAGGGACCGCGAGACGTGGAGGTCGAACCCGAAGCCCACCTGGGCGACGCCGAGGCCGAGGATCGCAGCCGCCGCGATGCCGGTGAACGCCGCCCGCCATGTCGGCGACCGCAGCCATCGATCGAGCTGGTCGCCGACCATCAGCTGCGTCGAGGGATAGAAGAGCATCATGTAGCGAATGGTCTTGTGCGCGACCGCGGACCACGCAGCGAAGATCACGACGAACGCCACCCCGTGGACCGCGAGGCGATAGGGCTCGCGCCGCGCGATCTTCCGCGCTCCCCCGGCCAGGGCGAACAGGAAGATCGGAAACCACGGCCAGTAGTTCATCGCCAGATGCACCGCGTAGAAGAACGGGCCGCGGTCCGGGTAGGCGCCTTCCTCGATCCCCCACTTCCCGAACTTCAGGTACTCGACGATCCAGGCGCTCCCCTCCAGGAGGTGTTGCGGAACGAGCCAGGCGCAAACCAGCGCGGCGGCGACGAGCAGCCCCGCATACGGCGCAGGGTGGAGGAGCGCTTTCGGGCGTCGCTCGACGAAGGGGAGGAGGAACGCGATCGGAACCGGCGCGAGGCCGGCGAGGTCCTTGGTCAGGACGGCGAGGCCGGTGAATGCGCCCGCGGCGAGGTAGCCGGCCCAGGGTCGCTCGCGCGCGGCGTCGATCGCCACGATCGCGAGGAAGACCCACAGCGTCACCGGCACGTCCATGAGCGGACGCGGAGCGATGTGGAAGAAGGGCTCGTAGGTGAGAAGGCCGACGGCCGCGACGAAGGCGGCGAACGGGGTGACGAAGCGCTTGCCGGCGAAATAGAGCGCGAGGATGAGCGCGAGCCCGAACGCGGCTCCCGTGAGGCGCGGGATCCCGGGGTGGACCCCGAAGAGCCGCATCAGGATCGCGGTCACCCAGTGGACCAGTGCGCCGTGGTTGTGGAACTCGCCGTCCTGGAGGGTCGGCGACAGCCAGGATCCGCCCTCGGCGATGCGGCGGGCGACGCCGGAGTTCCAGCCGTCGTCCAGCGGCTTCACCTCGCCGCGCCACAGGCCGTGGAAGAGCAGGAAGTAGGAGCCGCCGAGGAGGATCGCGACGTGCGCGCCCGTCGACGCGGCGAGGCGAGCGGCGGTCGAGACGGGTGCGCTCCCCGTGGGAGAACCCGGCGCGGGACGCGAAGGGGGTGAGGGCGCGGTTTCTGTGGCGAGCGGAACGCCCTCACCCCGACCCTCTCCCAGAGGGAGAGGTGGCACTAGTTCGCGGCCTCCTGCACCAGGCGAGGCTCGATGAGGCCGTAGTGGCCGTCCTTGCGCCGGTAGATCACGTTGATCTCGCCCGTCGCGGTATTGGCGAAGACCAGGAAGTCGTTGTTCATGAGGTCCATCTGCATGACGGCTTCCTGCACCGACATCGGCTTCGCGACGAATTCGCTCGACTTGATGACGCGCGGCGCCGCTTCCTCGGCCGTCGGCGCCTCCGGCGTCACCTGGATCACCTGGTGCCGGATGCGCGGCTCGGCGCCGGCGTTGTGGTGGGGACCGCCCTTGTGGGCCTTGAGCTTCTCCTTGTACCGCTTGAGCTGGCGCTCGATCTTGTCCATGGCGAGGTCGATCGAGGCGTACATGTCCGGGCTCTTCTCGCGCCCGCGGAGGAAGTATGGGCCCGCGTGGATCCCGATGTCGGCGTGGTGGAGGTAACGCTCGAGGGAGAGGACCACGTGCGCTTCCGTGGGTCGATCGACGTACTTGTTCACGCGCTCGACGCGGTCGCGGGCGTACTCCTTCAGAGCATCAGTGGACTCGAGATTGCGGAATGTAATGTTGAACTGCATTCCGGCCTCCTTGCTTGGGGTGAAAGAAAGCCGCGAGCCGGGACGCTCGCGCCTTGCTGGAAGAGGACCTCGAGGGTCCTCGACCCGTCGGCACCCGACCACGCACGCTCGCACCGCTCATGCGGTCCGTACACCGCCCGGTCAGTAGTACCGTCGCCGCTTTGACGACGGCAGAATGCCCAGCACCTCCCGGTATTTAGCAACAGTTCGCCGGGCAATTTCAATCCCCTGCGACTTCAGGATCTCGACGATCCGCTGGTCGCTGTAGGGGTTCTTCGGATCTTCTTCGCCGCAGATCTTCTTGATGCGGTCCTTGACCGCCTCGCTCGCGATCTCGTCTCCGCCCGTCTTCGCGATCGAGGAGTTGAAGAAGAACTTGAGCTCGTAGATGCCCTGCGGCGTGTGGACGTACTTGTTGGTCGTGACGCGCGAGACCGTCGACTCGTGCATCTGGATGTCCTCCGCGACGTCGCGAAGGATCAGCGGCTTCAGGTACGCGATGCCCTTCTCAAGGAACTCGCGCTGGAACTTCACGATCGACTCGGTGACCTTGAAGATGGTGCGCTGCCGCTGGTGGATGGATCGGATCAGCCACACGGCGCTGCGCAACTTCTCCTGGATGTAGTCCTTGGTCTTGGCCCCGTCGAGGCCGCCGTTGCGGAGCGCGCTGCGGTAGAGGTTCGAGACCCGCAGCTTCGACAGGCCGTCGTCGTTCAGGACCGTCACGTACCGGTCGCCCATCTTGTACACGTAGACGTCCGGGGTGATGTACTGCGGGTCCTCGCCGGAG
>JAWOLE010000043.1:0-2760 GCA_033853815.1 Thermoanaerobaculia bacterium | reverse complement strand
CGTAATGCGAAAACTGCTCGTCGGCCTCTACGGCATGCTCAAAAACCAGCAGCCCTACGACGGCAGAAAACTCTTCGCCTTCTCCTCTCCAACAACAACTTGATCCTTCAAGAGAGAATCTACGGCGCGGGAGCCCGCGAGGAGCCTTGCCGAGGCAGGGCGCGAGACTGGGCGTAATTTCGAAACCGGGTTGACGCCTTACGCCTTCCCTTTACGAAAGGATGACCCCCGCGTAACCGACGACCGACGAGGTGTCGCCGGTCTCGTCGCCGCTGTCCCTCCGTGCGACGACGCGGGCCTTCCGGGCGCCGGCCGCGCGGGCGGCGAAGAGCAGTGCGGTCGCCGGCAGGAAGCCGCACATCGAGATGCCCTCCGAGAGGACCGTCGTGAAGAGGCCCTCGGGGTCGAGCGCCTGGATCCGGGCGAGCGCGAGATCGTCCTTGCGGCGGCCGATCGACCGGGGCTCGTAGTGATTCATGTCGGAGGACGCCAGCAAGAGCGGCGGCTCCTTCTCTTCCGCGCGGACCGCGGCCAGGGCTTCCCCCACCTCGCGGCAGAGATCGAGATCGTGGGCGCCGAGGCAGATCGGGACGAGCTCGACGTCTGCCCGCAAGACCTGGAGGAAGGGCAGCTGCACTTCCAGCGAATGCTCTCGCGCGTGCGCCGCGGCGTCGTGCTCGAGCGAAGGAGCCAGCTCGAGGAGGCGGTTGGCGAGCCGCCGGTTGACCGGGACGACGCCGAGCGGGGTCGCCCAGCCCTCCGACGGCTCCAGGGAAGCCGGGGCTCCCCGCCCCGTGTGGTTGGGACAGAGGATGATGGCGGTCGGCGGAATCGCGAGGCGCGCGTAGACGGCTCCCGCAACGGGTCCCGAATAGACATATCCCGCGTGCGGCACGATCGCGCCGAAAGCCGGCTCGGCCGCCGCCGTCTCTCCTTCGCCCCCGCGCAGGTGCGATCGGACGTCCCTTTCCAGGCGGTCGCGATGCCCTTCGTAGAACATGCCGGCGACGGCGGGAGGGCGAACACTCATTGAGGAATCGTAAAACGTAAAACGTGAAACGTAAAACGAAGAGACCCCGAGGGCTTCGTTTGACGTTTTACGTTTAACGGTTTACGTCTTCAGTTGACGATGAGGGTGGCCTCGGCCGCGGTGCCGGCCACCGTCGCCCGGATCGTGGTCGTTCCCGCCGCAAGGCCGGAGGCCGTGCCCGAGGCGTCCACCGTCGCGACCTGGGGGTTGGAGGACCGAAACGTGGCCGACGAGCTCTCGTAGGGTTTCCCGTCGGGCCCGTACGCGACGGTCTCGAAGTGCTGAGAGTCTCCGACGCGCACCAGGGCCGTCGCGGGCCGGATTTCCAGGCGAGTGACCTCTCCGATCGATACGACGACCTCCGAGGCGGCCTCGATGTCTCCGACCCTGGCGATGATCGCGGCCGTTCCGGGGGCGACCGAGGTGACGAGGCCGTCGGGAGAGACTTTCGCGACGCGCGGGGTCAAGGACCTCCAGGAAACCGGACGGGAAGCCGGTCTGTCCTTGGAGTTCTTGACGACCGCTGAAAGCGCGATCGTGGTCCCCGCGGGCCCGACCAGGTGAGCGGTGGCAGGAGCGAGCTCGATCGTCTTCACGTCGATCACTTCGACCGGCACCGAGGCCGAGAGCTTCTGGAAGCTCGCGGTGACGACCGCGTGCCCCTCCCCCTTGGACTGCAGCTTGCCGGCTCCGTCCACGGTCACGACGGCGGTCCTGGAGGAAGACCACTGGAGGGCGCCCGGTATGGGCTGTCCTTTCCTGTCCATCAGCGCCCCGGTCAGGCGCTGGTTTCGCTCCAGGCCGTAGATCTTCACCGAACGAGGGGAGACGTCGATTGCGGCCGGCTTGGCCGAGCAGCCGACCGCCAGGGCGCCGAACGCGGCTACCCGGAGCGTTCGCGTCCAGACCGCGGCCAGAGCCCCGGCGTCTCGCTGGACGTTCTGCGCGCGCTTCTTCAGCAAAGCACTCCGACTCTCCGATTCCGGATTGAGCAACAGGATAACAGGTGTCCCCGCCGACTCCTGACCTGGAACCTGGAACCTGGAACCCGGCACTTATTGCCCCATTCGCCTCAGGATCAGCCGGGCCCGCCGCGCCACGCGCTCGCGATGGCGCACGGGGTCATAGATGTGGGGAGAAGGGATGACGGCGGCGAGCGTCGCCGCCTCCGGGCTGGAGAGGTACGCGGCCGGCTTGCCGAAGTAGCGCCGCGCCGCGGCCTCGGCGCCGAAGGTTCGGGGGCCGAACTCCACGACGTTCAGGTACAGCTCGAGGATTCGCCGCTTGCTCAGGTTCGCCTCGAGCCGGACGGTGATCGCCCACTCCCGCAGCTTCCTCCAGAACGTCCGGCGGGGCGAGAGGTAGAGGTTCTTGGCGAGCTGCTGGGTGATCGTCGAGCCTCCATGGCGCAGGTTGCCGCTGTCCCAGTCCTTCTCCATGGCGCTGCGGACCGCCTCCCAGTCGACGCCGCTGTGCTGGTAGAAACGGGCGTCCTCCGCCACGACGACGGCGCGCGCCAGGGCCGGCGAGATCCGCGACATCGGCACCGGCGTCCATTCGATCCGGCGGCTCGACCCGGAGCGCCGCAGCTCCTCCTTGCGCCTCTCGATGAAGGCCGTCGTCTTCGGCCAGGACGTCCGAAGCTCCTTCACGTCCGGAAGGGTCGCGACGAAGAGAAGGGTCGCGGCCAGCGCGGCGGCGAGAAGTGTCAGGAAGACGCGCGGGGCGGT
>JAWOLE010000042.1:0-3277 GCA_033853815.1 Thermoanaerobaculia bacterium | reverse complement strand
AGACCGCCGCAGTGACGGTGGAACCCCAGATGTCGGTCGACGCCGGGCTGCAACAGGTCACCGCGGACAAGAGCCACGGGAACCTGCCGCCCGCGCTCCACAACGTGAGCCTCTTCGAGCCCTACGGACCCCTGGTCGGCGCGAACCGCGGCCTTATCGAGTACTCCGACCTGCTCAAGCGGCCGCTGGAGGCGTTCAAGTACCTCCTCGGCACCACCGAGACGGGCCTGGTGCCGCTCGAGCACATCCTCTTGCAGATCGACGAGGTGTTCATCGCCACGTCGAACGAGAAGCACCTGGCGGCATTCAAGGACCTGCCCGACTTCGCCTCCTTCAAGGGGCGCATCGAGCTGGTCCGCGTCTCGTACCTGCGGCGCCACCGGGTCGAGCAGGAAATCTACGACATGCGGGTCACCGACCAGACGTCCGGCCGGCACGTCGCCCCTCACGCCACCTCGGTGGCCGCCATGTGGGCCGTGCTCACCCGGCTCAAGAAGCCGAACCTCGACCGCTACCCGGGGGACCTGCGCGACATCGTCGACGACCTAACGCCGATCGAGAAGCTGAAGCTGTACGACACCGGCGAGCCGCCGGATCGCTTGACCCTCGCCCAGGCGAAGGAGCTCAAGAAGTACCTGGTCGACCTGTACCGGGAATCCGACGCCTATCCCAACTACGAAGGGCGGGCGGGTGCCTCGGCGCGCGAGATCAAGACCGTGCTCTTCAACGCCGCGCTGAATCCCTCGTCCCGCTGCCTCACTCCCGCCTCGGTCATCCAGGAGCTCGAGTCCCTGTGCAAGGACAAGTCGATCTACGAGTTCCTCCAGCAGGAGGTCGTCGACGGGTATCACGATCACGAGGAGTTCGTGCGGATCGTGGACAAGGACTACCTGGATCGCATCGACGACGAGATTCGCGACTCGATGGGGCTCGTCGCCGAGAGCCAGTACCGCGAGCTGTTCGAGCGCTACGCCTTCCACGTCTCGCACTGGGTGAAGGGCGAGAAGGTGCGCAACCGGATCACCGGCGCCTACGAGAAGCCCGACGAGGACCTCATGGCCCAGGTCGAGGGGATCGTGGTCCCCGACGACGAAGATCGGAACGACTTCCGCAAGGGCCTCATCGCGACCATCGGCGCCTACCGCCTCGACCACCCCGACGAGCCGGAGATCGAGTACGCACGCATCTTTCCGGACCTCTTCCGGAAGCTCCGCGATCACTATTTCGAGGAACGCCGCAAGACCCTGAGGCGGAACAAGGAGAACGTCCTCCGCTACCTCTCGAACGAGAAACAGGGTCTCTCGCCGAAGGAGATCGGCCAGGTCGAGAGCATGCTCGCCACGATGACCTCCCGGTACCGCTACTGCGAGCATTGCGCCAAGGACGCGATTCTCTACCTCATGCGGAAGCGGTACTCGGACTGAGGCGCTGAGCGGGAGCCCCGCAGCCCCCGTGCGGGAAGGCCCCCTCGCCGCTTCGCGGGGAGGGGGTCCGGGGAGAGGAGACGGTATGCGCACGCGCAAGAACTGGGACGAGTACTTCATGGAGATCGCCAAGGTCGTGGCCAGCCGCGCCACCTGCGACCGCAAGCACGTCGGCGCGGTCCTGGTGCGCGACCGCACGATTCTCTCCACCGGTTACAACGGATCCATCCGTGGCCTTCCCCACTGCGACGAGGTCGGCCACATGATGGAGAACGGCCACTGCGTGGCCACGATCCACGCCGAAGCCAATGCGATCATCCAGGCCGCCAAGAACGGGGTCGGGATCGACGGCTCGACGATCTACACCACGGCGAGTCCCTGCTGGCCCTGCTTCAAGCTGATTGCGAACTCGGGGTGCAAACGCATCGTCTTCGGCGAGTTCTACCGGGACGCCCGGATCTTCGAGTACGCGCAGAAGCTGGTGATCGAGCTGGTGGGCCTGGGCGAGGCGTCGAGGCCGTCGCAATCGCCGACTCCCGGCGCCTGAGACCGGGTCACGGTCGCGGCTCCGGACGCTGGGGCAGCTCGCCGAGGAAATCCTCCCCCAGCCGCTTCGCAATCGCCGCCTTGCGGGTCAGGAGCATGTCCAGCCGAAGCTTGAGCCGGACGTATTCCGTGGCCTGCTCCTTCGAGAACCCCTTCGGGGGCCTCACCGAGATCAGCGCGTCGAGCGAGCGGCGGGTCTCGTCCAGGGCCCGGTCGATTTCGACCACCCGGATCGTTGCCGGGACCTTGCCGTGCTTCGTCATGGTGTCGTTGTCCGTCCACAGAGGGAGGTAGCTGACGCCGGCGAGCTCGGTGCGGACGACGCCCTGGCCGTAGTCCCGCTTCTCGGCCGTGAAGCGCAGGATCGCGCCGTCTCGCTGATCGGCCATCTTCTCCGGTGAGACGCCGTGGACGTATTGGCGCGCCTGGTTCGAGATGAAGTTGCCGAGCGAGTAGATGACCATGCAGCTTCGGCCGTCGGACGCTTCGTAGATCTCGATCGGCTGCAGGACGTGGGGGTGGTGGCCGAGGATCGCGTCCGCGCCGGCTTCGAACAGCCGGTGCGCGAGGTCGATCTCCGACTGCCGGGGCGCCGTGGTGTACTCGACGCCCCAGTGGCACGAGACGACGACGAAGTCGGCCGCCTCTCGTGCGGCTTTCACCGCCGCGACCATCCGGTCGGGGTCGATCACGTTCGCCCAGGCCTCCTCCGGCTTCTCCGGCAGGTTCTGGGGGTTGTTGAAGAACTGCGAGTAGCCGAGGAAGGCGATCCGGACGCCGTTCACGTCGAGGATCACCGGCTTCTCCGCGTCGGCACGCGTCCGGCCGGACCCCACTTCCTTCAAGCCGGCCTTCTCGATCTCGGCGAGCGATGCGACGAGGCCCGGACGACCCTGGTCGTAGACGTGGTTGTTGGCGAAGGAGACGATGTCCACGCCGTCAGCCTTGAGGGCCTGGAGCAGCTCGACCGGCGCGTTGAACACGAAGGGCACGGGCTTGTTCTCCGGGGTCGGAACGACTGGCGTTTCGAGATTGGCGAACGTGACCTCCGCGTCTGCGAGCTCGGGCATGACGCCTGACAGGAGCAAAGCGAAGCCGCCGAAATTCAAGCTCTTGCCGTCCTTCTCCACATTCGCAGCGGCTGCCGATTCCTTCACCGCGCCGTGCATCAGGACGTCCCCGACGGCGGCAATCCGGGCTCGCGCGACGACGTGAAACGGCGCCTCCGGCTCCCGCAGCGGCGCCGGCGGCGGCGTCTTCGGGACGGTCGCGACCCGGGCGGGAGGGGCGGCAGGGGGCCGCGGGGC
>JAWOLE010000041.1:0-2904 GCA_033853815.1 Thermoanaerobaculia bacterium | reverse complement strand
TCCCGACCCCGCTCACCGTCTTCTTGTGGGGATCGCTGGTGTCGCGCTTGACCGTCACCTCGACCCGCCCCGGCTGCCCGTGGAACGCGACCTTGAGCCTGTCGAGCCGCTCCTCGTCGCCGCTGTCGGAGCGCAGCTTGATCTTGTCCCCCAGCTTGATCCACAGCACCCAGTGCCCGACCTCGATCTCCTTGACGCGACTCCACGGCACCACCGCCTCCGCCTCCACGCCCGGATCGATGCACCCCCCAAGCGCCCGCCACAGCGCGGCCTTCTCCGGCCCCGGGTACTGCGGCACCCCGAGCTTGCGCTCCACCTTCCCGGCGAACGCCCCGAACCGGTAGATGCGGAACCCCTGGCGGTCGAAGGCAACGACGAAGAAGCTCTTGGCGTCGACGTCGTAGAAGGTGGCCATCCACATGACCGGACCCCCGGCGTCGAGCGCCCTGCGCCACGCCTCCTGCGCCCGCTCCAGCTCCTCGCCCAGGATCACGTACTCGCGCGCCAGGATCGACCACGCCATACGGTTGCCGGGATCGAGCTTGAGCGCTTCCTCGGCGGCCCACGCCATCCCGGTGTGTAGCTCCCACGCCGCCTCGAGGTGGCGGTTGATGATGAAGTTGTCCCACCACGTGGTGCGCTTGGCCGTGAGGATCAGCGCCTGGGCCTCGGTGGTGAGACGGTAGCTGTCCGGCGCCAGCTTCGCCTCATCGCAGGTGAGCGAAGGCACCGCTGGCGGCGTGGGCTGCTGCGCGGTGTCCGGCTGCGGCGTGGGCTGCTGCGCCGTGGCCTCCTGGGCGGTGCCCTGGACCGGCGTGGCCTGTTGCGCCGCGGCAGGCACGACGGCCGCCCACAGCACCAGCATCGCCGCGATCACGGCTTCTCCCAGGCGCATCGTGCCCTCCCTTCCCCCTTGGCCTGGGTTCAAGTTTAGGCTATGCCGCCGAGCGGAGACGCGGGCAGCGCGCAAGCGGCCAAGTTCGTGCGCCAACGTTGGAATCAAGCCTTCTTCCTTGCGGGCGCCACGCGCACTGGATACGGCCCAGTCACCCCTTCTTTCGGCGCCCCAACGGGCAGTTCCGTGCGGTCGGCCTGCGCCGCACAACACAGCGACGGCCCAACCTGAGGCATAAGGTGGCCGAAAAGAACCTGCGAGCCGGCGCGGTTACCTGCGGTCGAAGACCCAGGAGTTCTCGTACTGGAACTTGGGACCGCGGAAGCTCTCCTTCGCAATGAGCGTCTTGCCCCCATCCGCGAGGCTGTAGCGGACCACGTTCGTCGCGGTCCTGCCGCCCAGCTCGATCTTCTCGTCGAGGACGAGCTGATCGCCTTCCCAGTAAAGTCGCGAGTGCCTGGTCTTCTTCCCTTCGCGTGCCACCTTCTCCGTGGCGTCCGTCGTCATCTCGTACGACACGCTATCCGGCCCGTCCTTGGTCGTGAAGGTTCGGGCGAAGCTGAACGCCGGCTCGCGGTGCACGATGCGAGCCGTACCGGCCTCGATGCCCTTGGTGGCCAGGGTGCTCCTGGTCAAGTTCAGGCTCCATTCGCCGGAGAAGTTCGGCCTGTCGGCTGCGGGCGCGACGCCCGCCACCAGTGCCACCGCCATGACGACCGCAGTGAGGATTCGACGATTCATGCCTCCTCCTTTCGGGGTGGGAGCGATTGCGCCAAGGGCGCCAGCTCCCACGCCATGCCCGCCGCACCGAGGGAACCCCGACAGAAGTCCCCTGCGCACGGGTTTCGCCGCCAGCTTAGACACGCGAGCCGCCCGTTTCGAAACCCTCTGGTGCCCTCTTGATGCGAGGCGTCGCCACGACAGAAGCGACGTTCTTTGGGGTGTGCTGCTCCCCGGCATCGTGTCCACCCATCCCCCCAACCTTGATTCACGTCCAGACTCCAGCGCCGTGCCGGGGGCTTGACAGGTGTTGAGTGATCGCTCAAGATTCTTGAATGATCGCTCAAGAGGCTTCGACGGGCGGCGAGGAGACGCGGCGACGGATCGTGAGGGCCGCCTTTCAGCTCTTTCACGAGCAGGGCTACAACGCGACCGGCGTGGCCACGATCGTCAGGGAGGCCGGCGTCAACCCGGGCAGCCTCTACTACGCCTTCCCGGGCAAGGAGGCGCTGCTCGAAGGCGTGCTGGAGTACGCGCTCGAGCTGCTTCGCCCGGCCGTCATGGCGCCGGCCGAGGCCGCCACCGACGATCCCATCGAGCGGGTGTTCGCCCTCATGAGGCAGTACCGCGACGGGATGGCGAGGGCGGGTTGCCACATGGGCTGCCCCATCGGGAACCTGGCGCTCGAGGTCAGCGACGAGCACGCCCGGGCGCGCGAGCTGATCCACCGCAACTTCGAACGCTGGGCCGACGAGGTCGAGGGGTGGCTGGTCGCCGCCGGGGAGCGCCTGCCCCGTGCCACCGATCGGCGAAGCCTCGCCAGCTTCGTCCTCACCGTGATGGAGGGGGGCCTGATGCAGGCGAGGGCCGCCGGCCGCCTCGAACCCTTCGACGAGTCGGTCGCGCAGCTCCGCAACTACTTCACCTCTCTCGAGGCGCTGGAACGGAGCGAGCCCGGCCGCGCCCGCACCTCGCGCCCCAAAGCTAAGCCAACGAAAGCCGCGAAACCTCCGCAACCGGCGAAGTCCCGGCGGAAGACCGCCCGCGCCGCAACTAGGAAGAAGACCCGCCGGCCCGCGAGCAGCGGGCGGCGGCGTTGATCGGGAGGCTCCATGAGAGCGATTTCAACCGTGTGCATCTGCCTGTGCTTCGTCCCTTCCGTGCTGGCCGCGACCGGCGAGCAGCCCGCGCCCTCGCCCACGCCGCCGGCGCCGAACCTCGAGCCGCTCGTCACCGAAGGCGTCGTGCACGCACCGGTGGCGGAGATCTGGCGGGTGTTCACCACGAGC
>JAWOLE010000040.1:0-2821 GCA_033853815.1 Thermoanaerobaculia bacterium | reverse complement strand
AGGACGTGGCGGCCCAATTCGGCGTGCTGTCGGGTTCCGAGGGCGACGACCTCCTCTCGCGGCTCGATCCCGATGCCTTCCTGGTAATCGGCCTCGGCGGCGACCCCGCATCGGCGAAGGGCCTGTGGGACGCCGTGGTGCCCGACTATTTCCGGCAGGCGCTGAAAGCGGCCGGCGTCGACGTGCCGACCGAGGTCCTGGGAAACCTCAAACCCGGTGCCGTCGTGTCGCTCTCCGTCGCTCCCTCGGCGAATCTCTCCCAGATGCCGGAGATGGACCCGCGCCTGACGAACCCCTTCCAGTACGTCCACCTCGCCGGGATCGGGCGCGTGCGCGACCGGGCGAGGGCGGAGAAGACGTTCGAGCGGATCGCAGAGGCGGCCCCGAAGTTCGGCGCCGCAATGAAGGCTCGAACGGTCCAGGGCGTGAAGGTGGAAACGGTGGCCTACCACCTCGGCGAGGGAGCGAGCCTGGCGCTCGACGGGGACTACGCGCTCGTGACGGGCGGTCCCGGGCGGATGGATGCGCTGATCGCCCGGCTCGCCCAAGCCCCGTCTGCACCGGCGCGGGCCTTCCAGGACCTGCATGTGAAGGGGTTAACCGCGAGGGTCGACGTCGCCCGTCTGGTCGAGGCCATCCGGGCGCTGCCCGCGTCGGCCTATGGCGTCGGGGGATTCGCCATCCGCGCCGCGGTGAACCGGTGGATGGACGCCGTGGCCGAGATCGAGCGGATCGATCTGGGCATGCGCTTGGAGCACGGCACGGCGCGCGCCGACTTGCGCTTTGCGTTCGCGGGCGCGCCGAAGCCGTGATCCGCCTCCGCCACGTCGTCAAGGGCTACCCCGACGGCGCCGGGGGACGCGTCGCCGTGCTCAACGGCGTCGACCTGTCCGGGGAGGCCGGTGACTTCGTCGCGGTCGTGGGGCCCTCGGGGTGCGGCAAGACCACGCTCCTCAACATCGTCGGGGGTCTCGACACCGACTACACCGGCGACGTGGAGGTGGCGGGTGAGACGCTGCGCGGTGCGTCGGACCGGCAGCTCGCGCGGTTCCGGAACCGGACCGTGGGCTTCGTGTTCCAGTCGTTCAATCTGGTGCCGCCGATGACCGCGCTCGACAACGTGAAACTGTCGTCGTTCTTCGCGTCGAAGGGAAATGGCACGGCCCAGGCGAGCGCGATCGACGCCGCAGCGACCGACGCCCTGTCTCGCGTGGGGTTGGCGGGCAAGGCGGCGCGACGCCCCGCGGAGTTGTCGGGGGGAGAGCGCCAGCGCGTCGCGATCGCCCGGGCGCTCTTCGCGAGGCCGAAGCTCCTCCTCTGCGACGAGCCGACCGGCAACCTCGACGCCCGGACCGGAGGCGAAATCGTCGACCTGTTCCGGAGGCTGAACGGCGAGGGACTGACGATCCTGGTCGTCACGCACGAGGAGCGGGTGTGGCGCGCGGCGAAGCGCGTTCTCACGCTCCGGGAAGGCCGGCTCGAACCGATGGAGGCGTCGTGACGGCGGGCCGGCTCATCGCGCTTACCCGCGTGAACCTTTCGCGGGACGTTCGCAGCGCCCTGTTCGCCGGGTTCGGCGTCGCCTTCGGTGTGGGGGCGCTCCTCTTCTTCGTCGCGCTGGGCGCGGGCGCCTCGATCGCGGTCGAACGCGTCTTTCCCGTCGACCTCGCCACGGTCGAGGTCGTCCCCCCGCAGCTGTCGCTCTCGGCGGCGCTCGGGGGCGGCCGCCTGGACGACGCCGTCGTGGAGCGGCTGAAGACCCTGCCCGGCGTGCGCGAGGCACATCCCAAGATGGAGCTGCGGGTCCCCGCGATGGGGAGCCCCTCCGAGGCGTTGGTGAGCCAGTTCCGGGTACCCCCGTACATCTACATCGCCGTGATCGCCGTCGGCGTGGACGCGGCATTCGTGTCACAGGACCTGGCTCCGGATGTCGCGTTCGCTGATCCCGGCCCCGGCACCGAGCCCGGTTCGCTGGCGAGGAAGGCCGTTCCGGGGATCGCCGCGCGAAGGCTCCTGGAGCTCTACAACCACAGCTTCGCCCCGGCGCAGGGGCTGCGGCCCATCGGCGAGGAGGTGCTGAAGACCGCGGGCGGCGTCGAGCTCCTGAAGGTGACGGTCGGCCGCAGCATGCGAGGGTCCACCGGCCTTCCGGAGCGTCACTTCGGGGCGGCCTTCGGCGGCTTCTCCGATCGCGCGCCGATTCACGGAATTCTCGTTCCCATCGACTTCGTCCGGCGCGTCAACCGGGAGTACGGGGCCGACGCGTCCACCTACTCCGCCGTGACGCTCTTCCTCGACGAGCCGGGATCGCTGCCCGCGGTCGTCGCCGCGGTGAAGCAGATGGGCCTGTCGGTGGAGGACAGCGCGCGATCCTTCGCGCAGAAGGTCGGCATGGCCGTGTGGCTGGCGACCCTGGCGCTCGGCCTCTTCTCTGCGTTGATCTGCCTCCTCGCGGCGGTGAACATCGCGCATGCGCTCTCGGCCGGCGTGCGCAACCGCTCCCGGGAGCTCGGCGTCTTCCGGGCGCTCGGGGCCACGCGCGGGGACATCGCTTCGCTCGTCCTCGCCGAGGCCGCGTGCATCGGCGCGGTCGGGGGCGTCGTCGGCGGCGCGGTGGCCCGGCTGGTCGCGCTCGGCGTGGACCTCGCCGCCGCGAGGTGGCTGCCGGATCTTCCGTTCAAGCCGGACTCGTTCTTCCGGGTCCCGCCGTGGCTCGTCGCGGTGGCGCTGGGCGTCGGTGTCGTTGCTGCGCTCGCCGGCGCCTACTCGCCCGCCCGCCGGGCCGCGCGCATGGACCCTGCCCGCGCCATCGCGGGATGAC
>JAWOLE010000039.1:0-11161 GCA_033853815.1 Thermoanaerobaculia bacterium | reverse complement strand
ACGGCGGCAAGAAGGCCTTCGTCGAGCTCTCCGGAGCCAATCCGAAGGAGGAGCCGAAAAAAGTGGAGATCAAGCTCGGGATCTCCGACGGCATGAACGCCGAAGTCCTCTCGGGCCTCTCCAAAGGATCGAAAGTCATTGAAAGGCCACCGAAAAAGATTTCGTGAGAAGTTCTCAGTTCACAGTTATCAGTTGTCAGTTCCGTCGGGTCGCAGCTCTAACTGAAGACTGAGAACTGACAACTGAAAACTGACGGCACCGCATGCTGACCTTCAAGGACGCGATCCGGCAGATGGTCCGCGACATGCGGAGCCAGAAGCTCCGCACGCTGCTGACCGTCTTCGGCATCGTCTGGGGCACGGTGGCGGTGACGCTTCTCGGCGCCTTCGGGCAGGGGCTGCAGAAGCAGATGGTCAAGAACTCCGCCGGCCTGGGAGACCGCATCGCGATCGCCTGGCCGAGCCTGACCTCGATCCCCTTCGAAGGCCTCGGGCGCGGGCGGCGCATCCGCCTGCGCGAGGAGCACATCGAGGCGGTGCGGCGCGAGGCGGCAGGCGTCGTGGCGGTCTCCTCGGAGTACCAGGAAACTCTGAAGCTCCATTACGGTCAGAAGACCGTGGCGGTGGACACTTCGGGCGTGTCGCCGGAATTCGGGGACATGCGCAACCTGATCCCGCAGGCAGGGGGCCGATTCGTCAACCCGCTCGACATGGAGGAGCAGCGCCGATCCCTCTTCCTCGGCGACAAGATCGCCGAGGAGATCTTCGGCAAAGTCTCGCCCGTGGGGAAGACGGTCCTCTTCGGAGGGTCGCCCTTCGTCATCGTCGGAGTCCTGCAGAAGAAGGTCCAGAACTCGAGCTACAGCAGCCGCGACGAGGGGCGGGCCTACATGCCCGGAACGACCTTCCGGGCGCTGACCGGCGACCGGTACGTCAGCAACTTCATCTACCAGCCGGCCTCGGCGGCGCAATCGGAGTCGGTCACCGACAACGTGCGGGCCGTGCTCGCGCGGCAGCTGCGTTTCGATCCGAAGGACAAGGAGGCTCTTTCGGTCTGGGACACGGCGCAGCAGTTCAAGTTTCTCGACGTCTTCTTCCTGTCCTTCCGGCTCTTCCTCGCGATCATCGGCTGCTTCACCCTCGTCGTCGGAGGCATCGGCGTCTCCAACATCATGAACGTCGTGGTCGAGGAGCGCGCCAGGGAGATCGGCATCAAGATGGCGCTCGGCGCGCGGCAGGCGTGGATCCTCCGCCAGTTGCTCCTCGAGACCTTTCTCATCACAGCGATCGGCGGCGCCGTCGGGTTCGTCATTTCCTGGGGCGTGTGCGCGGTGTTCCCGAGGTTCGGCGCGACCGACTTCGTCGGAGACCCGGAGATCTCCCTGCCCGTCGCGGCGCTGACGGCTCTCGTCCTCGGCCTGACGGGACTCCTGGCCGGTTACTTCCCCGCCCGCGACGCCTCGCGGCTCGATCCGGTCGTCGCGATGAAGCTATGACCCGACAGGACGTCTCGGTCGTCTTCCATCTCTTCTCCCGCTCCGCGCGGCTGCAGAAGAAGCGCGCAACGCTGACGATCGCCTCGATCGCCTGGGGCACCGTGACGATCCTGATGCTGCTCGCCTTCGGCGAGGGGCTGAAGCGGCAGTTCACGAGGAACAACACGGCGATGGGAGAGAACCTCGCCATCTACTGGCCCGGAGAGACCTCGAAGATCTGGAAGGGGCTGCCGGAGGGAAGGCCCATCCAGCCACGGATCGACGACATCCCGGCGCTGCGCGAGCGGGTCCCCGAGTGCGACGCGATCTGGGGCGAGATGCGCGACAGCCGCACCGCGTTCACTTACGGCCGCAAGACCGTCAACGCCCCCGTCACCGGCACGAGCTGGATTTACGGGGACGCCCGCAAACATTTCCCGAGACCGGGCGGGCGCTTCTTGGACGCCCGCGACGAGGAAGAGAAGCGGCGGGTCATCTTCCTGGGCGACGAGCTCGCCGGAGACATCTTCGGAAAGGAAGATCCGGTCGGCCGGACGCTTCTCGTCAATAACTCCCCCTTCACGGTCATCGGTGTGATGCAGAAGAAGACGCAGACGAACTCCTACGGCAATCCGGACAGGACGCACGCCGTCATCCCGATCACGACGTTCAAGGCCCTCTACGGCCGCGACAGGCTCTGGACCCTCGTCCTCCACACACGCCGGCCCGAAGACATGGAGGGAGCGCTCGCGCGCGCCAACGTGGTGATGTCGGCGCGCTACGGCTACGACCCGACGGACGAGCACGTCTGGGGCATCTGGAACACCGTCAAGAGCCAGGCGACCTCGGCAAAGATCCTCCTCGGCATGGAGATCTTCTTCGGCATCATCGGCGCTCTCACACTCGTCATCGGCTGCGTCGGAGTCGCCAACATCATGTACGCGGTCGTCAAGGAGCGCACCCGCGAGATCGGCGTCCAGATGGCCCTGGGCGCGCGGCGCGGCTGGATCACCGCGCCGTTCCTCCTCGAGGGGCTGATGTACACGTTCGTGGGCGGGTTCGCGGGAGCGGCGATCGCGATCGTGATCGTGACGCTCCTCGGCCTCATCCCGCCGGAGGGGGCGCGGGTCCTGGAGTTCCTGGGCAAGCCGACGCTCTCCTGGCCGATCGGAGCCGCGACCGTGGCGGTGCTCGGCACGGCGGGACTCCTGGCCGGCTATTTCCCGGCTCGCCGCGCGGCGGCGATCGACCCCGCCGCCACACTGAGATACGAATGAAAAGAAGACCTTAGTCCGTAGTCCCTGGTCCGTGGTCCTCAATCGGGCGACCAAGGACTAAGGACCAGGGACCAGGGACTTCTCCGGAGGAAGACATGAGTCACACAGATTTGACATCCCGAATCATCGAGATGGCGGGAATTCGCAAGACTTACGACACCGGCAAGGTGAAGGTCGAGGCGTTGAAGGGCATCGACCTGGTCGTCGAGCCGCGCGAGTTCGTGGCCGTCGTCGGCCCATCGGGCTCCGGCAAGTCCACGCTGATGAACCTCATCGGGTGCCTCGACACCCCTTCCGACGGGCGCTACCGCCTGGCCGGCGAAGACGTCTCGACGTTCGGGAAGGACCAGCTGGCCGACGTCCGGAACCGCCGCGTCGGATTCGTCTTTCAGGGCTTCAATCTCCTCCCCCAGATCTCCACCTTCGAGAACGTCGAGATGCCGCTCCTCTTCGGCGGCGTCCCCCCGCGCGAGAGGCGGGAGCGCGTGGCGGAGCTGCTCGCGCGCGTGGGCCTGGCCGATCGCGCCGAGCACAAGCCGACGGAATTGTCCGGAGGACAGATGCAGCGCGTCGCGATCGCCCGGGCGCTCGCCATGCGGCCGGACGTCCTCCTGGCCGACGAACCGACCGGGAACCTGGACTCCTCGGCCGGGGGCGACATCATGCAGCTCTTCTCCGAGCTCTGGGAGCAGGGGCGCACGGTCGTCGTCATCACGCACGACCAGAGCCTGGCCCGCCGCGCCTCGCGGATCGTCGAGATCCACGACGGCCGCATCGTCAGCGACACCGCGGCCGCCGCCTAGTGGCGTGTAGCATTCGAAATCGATTGTGGCGGAACCCCCGCCCCGGAGCCTGCCGCATTCCCTGCCGGGGCACGCTCGCGCAGGCCGTTACAGGAAGAGCCGGCGCTCGCTGAGGGTTCCTCGCAGTCTCAGCGTGGTACCGGCCGCAGCCTTCCATGCTCGTCACCCATCACCCCGTACGGGAACGCCTCCGGCTCCGGGGCTCCAATCCGGCGTACTACCACGCTGGAGCCACGGCGGCGGCGGAGCCTCCCGGAGGAGGCCATGAGCGAGGGAGCACACCGAGGACTCTCTGTCGCTGCACTGCCCGTGCGACTGAGCGACGAGCGACGGCCCGGAACTCCTCTGTGCGGCCGGGCCGGCGCGTGCCGACGAGGGAGGCGCAGCCGACGCCGTGGCGGATTAGAAGGTAAGTTCACTCCCGCGGCCGGTATCGATTCCGCTTTACACGGAACTAGGAGCCCGTCGTCCTACGGCCCGATCTGGAGGGTCGCGCCGGCAGAGTAGGCGACGAACTCCGGCGCGTACATGGACTGAACGGTGGCCGGTCCGACCTTGAACGCGCCGGCCATGCTGGCCCTCAGACGGTAGCGAAAGGTGTACTGCCCCGCGGGCAGCCGCTCGAAGAAGAAGTTCGTCCCGCTGTCGCGGACCTCCTCGTACCAGGCGATCCCGAGATTCCGGCGGAAGCGGGAGACCGAGCTTTCGGGCTCGAAACCGGCGGCGCGCGGGTCGCGCAGGTGGACGTACTCCGCCTCGTGCCTGGAGGAGAGCGAAATCTGCACCTCGACTTCGTCGCCGGGCGCGAGCGCCGCGCCGTCCGAAAGGGGCTTCAGGATGGGACCGCCCGGGCCCGATTCGCGCTTGAAGTACGCCCGGGAGACCGAGAAGAGGTCTCCTCGAGACTCCTCGGGGAGCTTCTCGGTGGAAAAATGCCATGTCGCCGAAGCGAAGGCGATGCCCGGGCTCTGTTTCTCGACGACCACCGTGGCCGCCGTCTTCGGGTCGAGCTTCTCGCCCGGCACGACGACCTGGTTGCGCAGACCCGTGTAGCGGTCCGGTTCGAAGACAAGCTGTGTCTTCTGGTTTCCGACCGTCACGGTCGCGTCCTCGCGCGCGCCCAGGGCCCCCTCCTTCTTCAGGTAATGAGCGAGTGAAGAGAGGACCTCGGCCGTGGCGCGCGTGGACTTCCAGTGGTTCAACTTCTTGTTCAGGAAGAGCCACTGCACCAGTCCCTGCTGCCGCGCATCCGTCGGGTCGAGCTCCATCAGCACGCGCAGCGCGAAGGCCTCGGTTTCGATCGTGTCGTTGTACCAGAGCCACGAACGGTCCTCGGGAGCCCAGTAGGTCCCCAGGTCGCGGTCGGTCTTCGCCGAGTCCATGACGCTCGCCCAGACGAACTGCGCGTCCTCGCCACGCCCCATTCGCTTCAGGGTCAGGGCGAGTTGTCCCTTCAGGTACGGGGAGTGGAGCTTCCAGAGCCGGCGGGAATAGTCGAGGAGGGACCGGCGGTACCCGTCGTCGAAGGCCGGCTTGTACCAGCTCTCGTCGGGATAGGAAGAGAGCGTGTAGTTCAGGAAGGTCGCGAGCGGGCAGAGCCCCGGCCCCGCCATGCAGCGGTCGAGGTCGCGGCGGATCTCGCCGCCCGCGTACGCCCAGGCCTTCTGGACCATGTCCCTGGGAACTTCCGCGCCGAACTCCAGGGCGTTGGCCAAACCGTGGAGGATGTAGAGCGTCATGTAGGCGGAGGGCGGTCCGCCGGGCCACCAGGGGAACCCGCCCGACTCTGTCTGCGCCTTCCGGAGCTTCAAGAGGGACGCTTCTCTCTCCGCCTTCGCCACGCGCGGGTCGAGCACGCGCGAGAGGGCGAGGCCGCCGCTCTCTCCGCCTCGCGCGGCCACGAGCCACGGCGTCTCCTCGAGCGCCATCTTCCGGTTGGGGTCGATCGAATCCCACGTCTCCAGAGGCGTCTCGCGCCGCGCCATCTCCGCGGCGACCTTCGCGATCGCCGGATACTCGGAAAAGAGCGAGGAGACGATTCCCGTGGAGACGAAACGGTTCAGGATCTGCTCGGTGCACTCGTAGGGGTAGTCGATGAGATAGGGCAGGGCCCGGAGGGCCGAATAGAAGAGCTGCGCGTCCACGGTGACGACCATCTGCTCGTTGACTCGCGTCGGGTCGTCGTTCCTGGCGAGATCGGGAAACGTCATCTCGCGGCGCTCGCGGTCGCGCAGCGCGACGAAACGGGATTGCGCGAGGTGGAGGCGGCCCGGCAGCAGCGGCACGGGCCGCAGTTCCCCGTCCGAGACATCGCCCGCGACGGCGGTGACCTTGAACGCGTAGAGGCCCGGGCGCCGGGGCGCGGAGAGACGGACCGTCACGCTCGTCCCCTTGCCCGCCGCGGCGGCGAACGGAAAGCTTGCACTCGCGGGCGTGAGCCCGAAGGCCGACAGCACGCTCGCGTTCGAGTCCGCGTCGAGGATGTCCACGGTCACGCGCCCCGAGAGATCCCTCTCCGAGGCGTCGTTGACCACGATCTTCAAGTCCGCCCGGTCTGCCTCCCGCAGGAAGCGCGGAACGTAGGGGCGGACCATCAGGTCCTTGACGCTCTTCGCCTCCTTCCGGACCGAGCCCGCCTTCCAGTCGCGCGTGACGGCGTGGACGAAGACGTTCCAGGACGTCACCGAGTCCGGCACCGTGAACTCGATCGAGGCCGAGCCGTCGGGTCCGGTCAGCAGCTGCGGTTTCCAGAAGGCGGTCTCGGCAAACTCGCTGCGGAGAGATACGGGAGCCGCCGGAGCGAGCGCGGCGGCCGCCCCCGTGACTCTCTCCAGCGCGCCCTCGGCCCGAGACGCCGCCGCAACCGCGCTCGCCTGCGCGCTCATCGTCGCCGTCACCCCGACTCCACCCGGGACGCCGCGGCGGCCCGGCCCGCCGATGGCGTAGCCGCCGTAGGACTTCAGGGAGTCCGGCCGGAGTGTCGGGTAGGCCGGCAGGTCGGGAAACCTCTCGCGCACGTACTGGAACGGCGACTCACCCAGGCTCGCCCGGCTCCAGTCCGTCCCCGTGCGGTTGGGGTAGAGCGAGAGAGGATCCGGGGGTGAATGCGGCGCGAAGGCGTCGAGGCTGCGGTCGTACATGTAGGCCAGCAGCTCCGCGGCGACGCGCTCGGATCTCGCCCCCCTGGCGGCTTCGACTTTCACTCTCCAGGTCTCCCGCGCGCCCGGGCGAAGCCTGTCGCGGAACGTCGCGAAGCTCACCTTGAGCTCCTTGTCGTCCCAGGGCACGAAGACCGACTGCGTCAGGCTCATCCACTGGTGATCGCGCAGGCAGGAGAGCCGGACCGAGAACCCTCCGCGATCCTTCTCAACGACCGGGATCTCGACGAGCGCGGGGGACTTCTCGGACAGCTTGCGCCGCTCGACGCGCTGGCCGGCGCTGTAGATGTCGAAGAACAGCGCCTGGTCCGGCAGGCCCGACGCCACCAGGAATCTCGCCGTGCCCCCGACGCGCACCGAGTCGCTCTCGGCGGCGAGCACCGCGGGCAGAGCCAGATGGGCCTTGCGGCCCGCGACGAAGAATTCCTGAGGCATCTCGAAGGGCGCCCCGAAATCGTCGGCGGTCCTGTAGTAGAGGCGGTAGGCGCCCGCGGGCAGCCCCGGGACCGCGACCGTGGCTTCGCCTTTCGCGTCGTGGGAGACCTCGCCTCGCGCGACTTCCGCGCCGTCCTTCCAGAGCCGGGCCATGCGTTGCGGCGCGTATTCGGTGTCCCAGCGCGGCCTCAGGAGATCGCCGGGTGTCTGGAAACCGGCACCCGCGGAGGCCCCGGGAGGCCGCGTGCCCGGAAAGGCCGACCCTCGCCACTCCGCGGTCGGAGGCTGATCGGCCGGAAGCATCGGCTTTGCGGGTTGCTCGAGCGCGACGATGCGCCACGCGCCCTTGCCCGGCCGCGGCGCTCCGTCGAGGTCCGTCCGCGCGATGCGGAAGCGGCCCGGACGCGACTCGAGCAGGAACCCCGGAGGCTCGACCACGCGCGCCTCGACCGAGGTAAAGCCCAGACGGAAAGAGCGGGAGGCCGAGCGGGTCTCGCCTCCCTCGTCGGAGACGTCCGCGTCCGCCGTGTAGGTGTAGGTCAGGTCCTTCGAGTCCTTCCCGAGCCGCTCGTCGGCCGCCGGCGTGAAGGAGATCTCGAAGGATCCGTCCGGCTTCAGAGGCGAGGAACCGGCGGCGATCGTCTGCGCGCGGGCCGCGGGATTGGGCGTCCACGACCACGGCGACCACCAGAAGTACCGCGGCGTTCGGGTCACGCGCCAGCGCGCGGTCCCATTCGCGACGGGAAGGCCGAAGTAATAGCGGGCTTCGCCCGAGAGCCTGGCCGGGCGATTCAACCGAAGCGGTGCTTCGGGGTCCTTCCAGGTCACCTCGAAGGTGGGCCGCTTGTATTCCTCGACCCGGAGGGCCGCCTCCGCGCCGCCGAGCGAGCTCACGAGACGCCACTGCCCGAGGACCCGTCCCGCCGGAATCACGAACTCCCCGGCCGCAGAGCCGAAGTCGTTGGTCGTGGCGGTGCGCGAGTCGACCTTCTGGCCGTTGGCGTCCATCAACGTAACGGTCACCGGCGACGCGCGCAGGACTTCGAAGCGCCCCGCGCGCGGGTTGCCCGTGTACCCGAGCACCTTCCAGAAGATCTTCTGGAGCGGCCGGTAGACGCTCCGGTCCGTGAAGAGGAGCGAAGAAGTGGCCTTCTCGGCGGGCGCGGTCCCGTAGGGGAAGCCGAGGCTCGTGTCGAAGGCGAGGTCTCCTCCCTTGCGGGCAAGAACGAAGAGGAGGTTGCCGGCGCCCTCGCCGGCCCCGGGCGAGGCGAAGAACGCCATCCCCCGCGCGTCGGTCGAGGCGGCGGCGACTCTCTCGATCCGCTCGGGGTTCCAGAGGGTCCGGTAGGCCGTCGCCTCGACTCCCCCCACCGGCTTTCCCGTCTCGCCCGAGAGCGCCTGGACCTCGAGGCCGCCGGTCGAGCCGCCCTCTCCAGCGACAGGCCGGCTGACGAGGACCAGGTCGCTCAGCACGAAACCCGCGGCGACGAGCGGGAACCCCGCCCCTCCGAAGGCGGGAGCGCCGGAAGCCGCGACGACGTAGAAGCCGGGCTCGGTCATCGGCGGCGTCACGTAGGTCGCGTGGGAGCGGTAGTCCGGCGTGGCGGGCAGCTCGACCCTCCACCGCGCCGCAGGAGCGCCGTTGACGATCCGATTCAACTCGTCCGCGTTCGGAAAGATCGCGTACTGGTTGCGCGCGGAATCGACGCGCGCCGCGAGATCGAGAGAGAACGCCCGGAACTCGAGCGCCGCGACGTTCCTGTGAATCACCTGGATCGACCGCCGGCCGGCGCCGTCGTTCTGCATGGTCCGGACCTGGTAGTCCGGCGCCTCGATCCTCCTGACGATCGCGAGGCAGCGCCGGCCTCCGATGGAATCCGGATACGCCCGCAGCCCTTCCTGCGCGATCGCCCGGGCGCGCACGAGATCGCCCGAGAGGTCCGGCCTCTCGACGAACTCGGCCAGCTGTGCCTTGCCCATCGCGAACCACGGGACGCCGGCGAAGCCGGGCAGCCGCTCCTCGAGGTCCTTCTGGATTCGCTCGCGGTCCTCTTCCCCGGTGAAGGACGCGAAGAGGCGGCTCAGCCTCTCCAGGCGGGCCTCGAGCGCCCCCTCCTTCTCGCCGCGCCCCGAGTGCCACGCCTCGAGATCGTCGAGCACAGCCGCCAGAAGTTGGAGCGGATGCGTTCGCTCGTCGTCGGGATTCGTCAGACGCGACGCGCCCGGAGCGAGGAGCGCGGCGAGGTCCAGGCGGAAGACCTCGTTGGCCTGCTCCGGGCTCCAGCCCGAGGTGTCGGCCAGGTGCGCGGCGAAGAGGTAGGTCACGGCGTCGCGCAGCGTGCCGCGGACGCCGCTCGGATAGTCGTTGACCTCGAGGAACTCGGCGAGAGCCTTCACGTCCGTGTCCCCGAGCGCCTCCCGCTCCCGCCAGACGCGCAGGTAGGCCCGCGTCGCCTCCCCGAAGATCTGCTCGGCCGTCCAGGCCTTCAGGTCGACGGCGCCCGAGGATTCGACCTTCTCGCGCCGGTGGATCTCCCAGGAATAAGCGTTGAGATAGTTCATGAGAGACTGGGCGTAGAAGAGCTCCAGGGCCGCGCGCGAGAGCAGGCCCTTCGGCCACGGTTCCTCCTTCAAGAAGCGCACGGCCGTCTCGTAGCCGTGGAGCCCCGTCTCGAGCTGCGTCTCGCGGATCAGGGCGCGGGTCCAATCGGTTTCGTCGCCCCTCTCGCGCGCGGCCTGCCGGAGGCGGGCGACGGCCGCCCGGGCCGCCTCGAACTTCTGTTCCGAAACGAGGCGGTCGACCTCCTTCCAGCTGTCCGCGGGCGCCGGCGCGACGGCCGAGGGCCTTTTCGGAACGGCCGGTCTTCGCTCGGGTGCCTGAAGCCCGATGCCTCCCGCCGTCAGCAGGAACAGGGCGAAAACGAGGCGGGGCAGGCGGGGTCGGAGGCGCTTGGACACTCCCCTCATTCTGTCAGCAAGAGAACCCTCCTCGCGCGGGAGGTTCCCCCGCCCGGAGAAGCGTGGTAAAAGGAATCGGGGGATTCGGAGGGTTCGGACGACATGAAGAAGAGTTGTCTCGTGACGGGGCTGATCTGCCTCCTCTTCGGCGTCTCCTCGCTGGCGGCCGGCGACTCCGCGGGCAAGAGCAGGCCCGCCTCCGCCGTGCCACGGGCAGCGGCGGTTGCGCCCGAAGAGAGCCCGAAGGATGCCCATGCGGCGAACGATCTCGGCCGGAACCTGCTCGCCGCCGGCGATACCGCCCGCGCGGTGGAGTGGTTCGAGAAATCCGTCGCGCTCGAGCCGGACAACGCCGAATACCACCTCTGGCTGGGCCGGGCCTACGGATACCAGGCGATGCGGGCGAGCGTGTTGAAGCAGCCCGGGCTCGCGCGAAAGGTCCGGAGAGAGTTCGAGATCGCCTCGCGGCTCGATCCGGACAACCTCGAGGCGCGCTTCGCCTTGATCGAGTTCTACCTGCGGGCTCCCGCGCTACTCGGCGGAAGCCTGGAAAAGGCGCATGAGCAGGCCGAGGAGGTCCGCAAGCGCAGCGCCCTGGAAGGACACCGCGCCTTCGGCCGCATCGCCGAACTGCGGAAACAAGCCGACCTTGCGCTCGGGGAGTACCGGCAGGCGCTCGCGGAGTTCCCCGACAGCGCGGAACCCTCCTACTGGCTGGGGGCCTTCTACGCGCGGCGCAAGGACTACGCGAAGGCCATCGAAGCGTACGAAAAACTCCTCGAAAGGGATCCCGGGCAGATGGTGGCCCGGTACCAGATCGGGCGTCTCGCCTCGGTCTCCGGACAGAATCTCGAGCGAGGCGAGGAGTGCCTGCGCCGATATCTCGAGCACGACCCCGGGCCGGACGAGCCCTCGCTCGCCTCGGCCCATTACCACCTGGGAGTCCTCTACGAGAAGAGCGGAAGCTGGGAACTTGCGCGGCGCGAGTATTCCGCGGCGCTCGAGATCGAGCCCTCCCTGGCCGACGCCCGCGAGGCCTTAACCCGAACTATTCAT
>JAWOLE010000038.1:0-5557 GCA_033853815.1 Thermoanaerobaculia bacterium | reverse complement strand
GCCACGGAGGCGATCTGATGGCCCGGTCGAAGCGGGAGGAGCAGCTTCCCCACTGGCTTCTCCATGCGGTCCTGATCGTGATGACGGTGATCACCCTCTACCCGATCCTCTGGGTCCTGACGATCGCCTTTTCGGGCAAGCAGAGCCTGGCCCTGGTGGACCTGCCGGCTTCCCCCACGACGGCCGACCGCCTCCGGGCCATCCTGCCGTGGCCCTCCCACGCCAACGCCTCCAACTTCATCTCGGTCGTGACGGACCAGCCGTTCGCGCGCTGGCTCATCAACAGCGCGATCGTGGCGCTGGCGACGACGGCGCTCGGCCTCTTCCTGGCCTGCACCGCCGGCTACGCCTTCTCCCGCTTCCGCTTCCCGGGACGCCGCGTGGGCCTGATGTCCTTCTTGGTGTCGCAGATGTTCCCCGGCGTCCTCACGCTGATTCCGCTCTACATCATCGTCGTCAAGTGGCTGGGCCTGGGCTCGACGAGGACGGGCCTCGTCCTGGTCTACGCCACGACCGCGATCCCCTTCTGCGTCTGGATGCTCAAGGGGTACTTCGACACGATCCCGAAGGACCTCGAGGAAGCGGCGCTCATCGACGGCGCCTCCGCGCCGACGATCTTCTTCCGGATCGTCCTGCCGCTCGCCAAGCCGGCCCTCGCGGTCACGGCGCTCTTCTCCTTCATGACGGGATGGAACGAATTCATCCTCTCGGCCACCCTCATGGACAAGGAGACGATGTACACCGCCCCCGTCGGGCTGCGCTTCTTCGTCGGCGGCTTCTCGCAGCAATGGGGCTACTTCGCCGCCGGCGCGATCATCGTCTCGATCCCCATCGTCGCCCTCTTCTTCTATCTCCAGAAGTACCTGGTCTCCGGGCTCACGGCCGGGAGCGTCAAAGGCTGAACTCGCACATTGAAAGGAGGTCTCTCATGATTCGAACCGGTTTCCGCATCGCGCTCCTCGCGGCGATCGCCATGGTCATCGCCGCGGCGGCTGCCTCTGCTCAAACGGTTGTCTTCAAGGATCCCATAGGCGACGACAAGGGCCCCGGCAAGTACATCTACCCGACCGACCCCGTGTACAAGCCCGGCTCGTTCGACCTGACCGAGTTGAAGTTCACCAAGAAGGGGGACAAGGCCGACGTCGCCGTCTCGGTCAACTCGAACCTCGAGGACCCCTGGGGCATGAAGGTCGGCTTCTCCGTCCAGATGGTCTTCGTCTTCATCCAGACCGACGACAAGGAAGGCCGGACCACCAAGGGGATTCCGGGGCTCAACATCCAGTTCGGACCGGATGACGGGTGGAACCGCTGCATCATCCTGTCGCCGCAGCCCTCCGCCCGCGTCCGTGGCGAAGTCGAGATCAAGGCGCCGGACCTCCAGAAGATGATCGTGGTTCCCAACCAGGTCCGCGGCTCGGGACGGACGATCTCGGCGACCGTGGACATGAAGGACATCGGCACGGGAGATATCACCAAGTGGGGCTACCAGGTCGTCATGCAGTCCAACGAGGGCTTCCCCGACAAGCACGACCTTCTGACGCGCAAGGTCAACGAGTACGAGGGGCAGCACCGCTTTGGCGGCGGCAATGACGGCGATTGCGATCCCCATGTGATGGACATCCTGGCGGGGCACGGCACCGGCGACAAGAGCGAGATCCAGGAGCAGTACCAGATGCTCGTCTACGAGTGCAACCCCGACGGCACGTCCAAGAAGATGGCCACTTTGAAGATGGTCCGCAAGTAGTCGTTCCCGGACCTCATCCCTTTATAGGAAGGAGGACCCATGCGAACTCGAAAAACATTCTGGATCGGGGCGCTCCTCCTCGCTGGACTCGTCGCGGCGGCGCCGCTGTCGGCCCAGATCACGATCGGAGGCACCACCTACACGAAGTTCCTCTGGGGCAACCAGCGGGACGAAGGAGCGCTCTACAACTTCACGACCGTGCCCGGAGAAGGCTACGGCGACAACGGCCAGGGCACCGAGATCGAGCTGCTCGTGGACGGCAAGCTCTCCAAGAAGCTCGGGATCCACGCCCGCATCCACAGCCGCTTCAACCAGAACTACTGGACCAACTACGGCGGTTTCGGCGGCGTCAACCCGGCCTTCCAGAACGACGGCCAGCAGACCCCCTGCATCGGAGGCATCTGCGGCGAGTACGACCCCCGCTCCAACCAGTACGTCAAGCTTCGGGGCGTGGCGCTGACCCTGACCCCCGGCTACAAGTGGATGGACACGGCGGTCATCGGCCAGCAGGACTGGGGCAACTTCGACCCCTTCGTCGTCGGCCGCATCCGCTACATCGACCGCGACAACCAGGGGGGCATCCTGGTCCAGGGCTCGGCCATGGACCGGCAGCTGACCTGGGACGCGGCCCGCATCTCGCTCGCCCGCATCTACCAGGGCCCCGGATTCACGACCGGCACCTTCGTGGCCCAGGACGCCGCCTACACGGCCCAGATGAAGTACATCGTGAACCCGCAACTGGACTTCGGCGGCATCTTCAACTGGATCCATGACGTCGAGATCGATCCCGCCGACAAGAACTTCGACAACGGGTTGAACCTGCTGACCCGCTACCGCAACAACGTCTACGGAGGCAAGGTCGGCATCCATCCCGCCACGACCGTGGACGTGCGTCTCCAGGGGCTCTATTCCTCCAACGACACGAACCCCGAGTTTGCGCCGACGAACTTCTGCCTGACCGGCTGCGGCTACTCGCCGGTGATCGGCGGGCACCACACGGGCTGGGCGGGCAAGGCCGACGTGGACCTGAACGATCCCTTCGGCATCGGCCTCTCCTTCAACCTCGAAGGGTTCCGCATCGGGGCCAACTACGCCTCACTGCTCGCGGCCCGGCGCGAGTCCGACGTGCTCCTGACGGAGGGCCATGACGCGGCCTTCGCTTTTCCGGGACCGTCCAACGCCTCCTACGGCGTCTTCGGCGGCAACCGCACCCGCATCGGCTACGGCGGCTGGGACGGACCCATGCAGCAGGTCGCCACGATCAACGTGGACAACGATTTCACGGACTTCGACGAACCCCTGGCCGAGACCGTCATCGGGTGGGAGGGCGTCACGCTCGTCCCGACGTACTCCAAGGGATCTCTCGAGATCTCGGGCGAGTTCTCCTACATCACCTATGACAGCAACTGGCAGGCTTTCAACGACGCCAGCCGGTCGATCATGACCACGGACTACCCGACGGCCGAGCTCGACACCGGCGTCAACCACGGGTACCGCAGCGCCTTCGCTCCTTTCCAGGACAAGAAGACTTACATCGGCGTGGCGAAGGCCAAGTACACGCTGAACATCGGCAAGGGCCTCGAGATCTTCGGCAAGATCAAGGGGATCCACGAAACCGACAACCGCATGAACGACGCGCGGTTCCTGCCCTACCAGGCGGGAGACTGCCCGGGCGGCGGCGCGGCCTGCAAGGGGAACAAGAACTTCTACTCGACCGGGAACACGACTTCGGACCTCTACGGCAACCCGCCCGTCATCACCGTCACCAATCCCGCGACGGGGCAGACGCAGACCGGCTACCAGTGGAAACCCTTCGACAGCCTCTCCGACGACGACCGGCTGTTGAACTACTGGATGGCCAACTTCGGCGTCGGCTACCAGCTGTTCAACGACCTCTACGGATCCCTCACCTACAACTACTACCACGCGAATCTCGTCGACGGAGACACCGCCATGCAGGGCTACAACCTGCACGAGATGGCCTCCGGACAGCATCGGAAGAACCAGCTGGTCGCTCGCTTCAAGTACAACATCGCCGGAATCTCCGAATGCGGCCTCGAGTACCAGTACAACTGGGGCACCTATCATCCCGACTTCGGCGGCGGCTACGTCGTCCAGTACGCCTCGGCGGACGTCAACAAGAACCTGGGCTTCCCGGTGGGATCCCCCGGCTTCACCGGACGCTTCGGCGGATGGAACAGCCTGCTCGACCGGAATTTCGACCAGCAGCGCATGAAGGCCTATATCAAGGTGGCTTTCTGATCCGAAAAACCCACGGCCCGGCGGCGATTGGCCGCCGGGCCCTTTCCTTGGGAGAATCGATGGCGACCATGAAGGCTCTCGCCTGGGCGACCCTCGCCGCGCTGGTCCTCGCCGCCGCGCCGCGCGCGCTCTGCGAAGACGCGCGCATCTTCACGCTCACCGACCCGCGCGGCGACGACCACGGCGACGGAGACCTGGTCTATCCCCGCCGCGACGACCTGAAGCCAGGGGACCTGGACCTGCTCTCCCTGACGGCGGAGCGCCGGCCCGAGGGCACCTGGTTCGAGGCGACCTTCGCCCGCCCGATCGCGAAGACCGAACGGCGGGTCATCGACGCCGGAGGCGGGACCCTGGACGAGATCGCCCGCTACAACTTCTACACCTTCAACATCGACATCTACATCGACACCGACCGGGTCCCGGGCTCGGGGCTGACGTACACGCTGCCAGGGCGCAAGGCGGAGATCGCCCCGGCCAACGCCTGGGAGAAGGCGATCTGCCTGACCCCCCGCCCGCGCGAAGCGCGCCAGGCCGTCGGCCGGATGATCGCCGCCTACGCCTGGAAGGACGCCAAGGCCCGCGGCGAGAAGCTCGAGCCGATCAAGAAGAAGCAGATCCTCGAGGACATCAATCACGACATCGACAAGCGGATCTTCTTCCCCACCAGCATCCACGTCCTCGGATCGAAAATCGGCTTCCTCGTGCCCCTCTCCTTCCTCAACAACGGATGGGCGAAGCCGGAGTGGAGCTACGTCGTCGCGGTCTCGGGGGCCGACGTTTACGAGAAGATCGAGCTCGGAAACCTCCTGAACATCGGAGCGGAAGTCCCGGACAGCCTCTATATCCTGGGCATCGCGCCCGGCTCCGCGTGGACGGACCGTTTCGGGGGAGGCGACGAGGACAACCCCGACCAGCCGCCGCTGGTGGACATCATCGTGCCGCCGGGGATGAAGCAGGAGGCCGTGCTCAAGGAGAAGCCCGTACGGCTGCCCGGCGTCGTACCGAAGGACTTGAAATAGCGTCCGGACTCTCGGGCCTGCCCTATTGGATCCGCCAGATCGCGCTGCCTCTGGGCGAAAGAGAGACTGTCCAGCCGCCGGCCGGGCCGACCGGCTGGCCGATGTGCGCGTCGGCGAAGATCTCCTCGGCCTGCGTGATGGGAAGAGGGTAGGGGCCGGCCGTCGCGACGGAGTCGGAGAGGTTGTGCAGGACGAGGACGCGCTCGGAACCGGCCGCTCGTACGAAGGCGAGCACTCGGGAGGCTCCCGAACCCGGCGTCAGGAGCTCGAGCGTCCCCGTGCGGAGAGCCTGCGAGGCCTTCCGGGCGCGGATCAAGCTGCGGTAGCGGGAGAGGAGCGATGCCGGGTCGGGAGATTCGACCGCGACGTTGGCGATTTCATGCCCGGGCGCGAAGGGAAACCACGGCGTGCCGCTCGTGAACCCTCCTCCCGGGGTCGCGTTCCAGGGCATCGGGGTCCGCTTGGCCTCATCGTTGTCGGTCGGCCCGTTCTGCATTCCGACTTCTTCGCCGTAGTAGAGAAACGGCGCGCC
>JAWOLE010000037.1:0-5107 GCA_033853815.1 Thermoanaerobaculia bacterium | reverse complement strand
TCGGAAAGGCGCATTGTAAGCGCAGCGGGGCCCGCCCGGGCGGTCAATCGCTTGCCGGAGAGAAACCCGATCCGGGAAAGGCCCTCAGCCGACTCGCGTCATTTTTCGTGCCCGGCCCCGGCCGCGCCCGTGGCCTTCCGCGTCGCCAGGACCACGACGACCACGACGTTGACGAGAAGCGTCACGATCCGGTCCGGACTGAGTCGACGGGTCAGCTCGATGAGCTCGAACGGGAGAAGCGCCGACGTCGCGACGATGACCAGCCAGCGCCCCCATCGATAGCGGAGATGGAGGGTCCAGCCCTCCACCGCGGAGAGCAATCCGTCGGAAACGAGTGCGGCGGCGATCAGCTCGACGTGCGTCGGCGTCGTGGCCCGTGCCAGCAGGCCGGCCAGCGCGTGGCTCCACGCCTCGGTCGCGTGCTCGCCGATCTTTATCGAAAAGTCCCGAACCGCAGCCTGCGTGTCACCGGTCGGAAGGAGCAGGAGCGAGATTCCGGCGAGAAGCTCGGCCGCGGACTTCACGAGCTTGTATCCGACGATGACCCTCAGGCCGACATCGGACCTCGGAGCCGCTTCCCCGGCACTCACGATCCTCTCGCCCCGTCGATCCCTTCCCCGTGGAGCGCGCGGCGCTCCGGGAGCTCCTCGCCTCTCGCGAGGAAGCTCCCGGCCCGGCGCCCGTCCCCGACGGCCCGGCGTGAACTCTCCGGGACCTGTCAGTCTCCTGGCGAGATCACGACGAAGACCCCGCTGCCGTCCCGGATGATCCGGAGGAGAACCTCGCCTTTCGCCTGAGACGCGAGACGCTCGAAGTCGGACACGTTACGGACGCGCTGCCGGTCCACCTCCTGGATCACGTCGCCAGGCCGCAGCCCGACCTGCGCGGCCGGGCTCGACGGATCGATCCGCGCGATGACGACACCGCTGGTATCGGCCGGAAGGCCGAGCTGCTCCCGAAGCGGGGGGGTGAGGTTCTGCACCGTGAGGCCGCGCAGCGTGCTCCCCGACGGCACCTTCGCCGTCCCCGTGGCCAGGCCGAGGTTCGCCGGACGCGAGCCGAGCGTGACGCTGAAGGTCTCGGACTTGCCGTCGCGAAGAATCCCGACCTTCACGACGGTTCCAGGGTCCCGCGAGGCGATGGCCGAGGTCAGCTCGTCCTTCGACGCGACCGTCCGGCCGTCGAGGCTGCGGATGACGTCTCCCGCCTTGAGGCCGGCCCGGGCGGCCGGCGAGCCGGGCGTGACATCCTCGACCATGGCGCCGGCCACGTCGGGGACCTTGAACTGCTGGGCCAGCTTCTCCGAGAGATCGCCCACGGAGACGCCGAGGTAGCCGCGCTCCACCTTGCCGGTCTTGACCAGACTCTCCATGACGTGCTTGACGATGTTGGCCGGTATGGCGAAGCCGATCCCGACCGAGCCCCCGCCCCCGTCCATTCCGGAGCCGCTGGAGACGATCGCGGTGTTGAGGCCGATGAGGCGCCCGTGAATGTCGACGAGGGCCCCGCCCGAGTTGCCGGGGTTGATCGCGGCGTCGGTCTGGATGAAGTCCTCGAAGCTCTCGATCCCGAGGCCGGCGCGCCCCACGGCGCTCACGATCCCCCGGGTCACCGTGAAATTGAGCCCGAACGGGTTGCCGAAGGCGAGGACGATGTGCCCCACCTTCAGCGCCGACGAGTCGCCGAAAGGCACCGTTGGGAGATCCTTCGCGTCGATCCGGATCACCGCGACGTCGGTGTCCGGGTCGGTGCCGATCACCTTCGCCGTGAAGACCCGCTTGTCGGCCAGCATGACCCTGATGTCGGTCGCCTTCGCGACGACGTGGTTGTTCGTCACGATGATGCCGTCGGGGGTCACGATGACGCCGCTTCCGAGGGCGTGCTCGCGCTGCTTGCGCGGAATGTTGAAGGGGCCGCCGAAGAACTGCCGGAAGAAGGGGTCCTGGAAGAAGGGTGACTGCTGGACGTTGACCACCTGGGTCGTCTGGATGTTGACGATGGCCGGCGTGACGCTCTCCGCGATCCTCTCGAACGCGCGGTTCTCGCTGGCGAGCACGGAGATGTCGCTGCCTTCGAGCCCCTTTCCGTCGGCCAGGGCCAGACCGCGTCCCGGCCCGGGCCGGAGCACCATGAGGGTGACGAGCAAGACGAGCCCGACGGTCGCTAACCAGCCCGCCGATCGCAGGAGCGTGGAGTTTCTGGGCTTATTCGATTCCGATTGCATGGATTCCCTCCATCGGCTTGGGATTGAGCAAAAGCTCTGCCGTGCCAGAATGTCGCCGGACCGGACGCGGTCCGGTGGCCGATTTCGCGAACTGAGCTATTGAGTGACGAGCGGCAGCTCGACGAAGCTCGCGTGTCCCGGAGCGTGCCAGACGCGCTGCACAGCCTTCCGATAGTCGCCCGGCCTGGCCCAGAAGATGCTCGGCACGAAGGTCTGCGGGTTCCTGTCGTAGAGAGGGAACCAGCTCGACTGGACCTGCACCATGATCCTGTGCCCCGGCAGGAAGACGTGGTTCGCGGCCGGCAGGGCGAAGCGGTAGAGGAGCGGCTCGTCCGGCACGATCGGCTTCGGTGTCTCGAGGCTCTCGCGGTACCGGCCGCGAAATATGTCGGCGGAGACCATGAGCTGATAGCCCCCGAGCTCGGGCTCGGCGGCCACCTCGTCGGGATAGACGTCGATCAGCTTCACGACCCAGTCCGAGTCGGTGCCGCTCGTCGAGGCGACGAGGTTCGCCACCGGCTCGCCGCTGATCTTGACCGGCGACGTCAGGACCTCGGAGAGGAAGGCGACGACATCCGGCCGGCCGGAGGCTTCGCGCTGGTCGGTCACGAGCCACTCCCGCCAGCTCTTCCCCTTGTCGAAGCTCGTCGGAACGATCGGCCGGGCATGGAACGGGACGGGCTTCGCCGGGTCCGAGACGTATTCTTCGAAGGTGGCGTCGCCCCCTTTCGGCGCCCCGAAGCTCAGCTTCAGCCCCGCGGCGAGATAGAGCGGCGTCGGCCGGATCGTGCAGCCGCTCGCGCAGCCGGCCGGCCAGGAGGGAAGGCGCCGCCAGACGTTCGTGCCGGTCTCGAAGGCGGTGACAGGCGCCACGTCGGCCTTCGGCGCGTCGTCCTTCAGGTACCGGGCGAGGAAGGGGGCGAGGATCTCCCGGCGGAAGCTGAGGGCGGTGTCGCTGCCGAACCGGAGGGGACCCAGCGCGCTCCCGTCCCCGATCTCCTGGCCGTGGCGCCATGGCCCGATGACGAGGAAGACCTTGTCGTGCCGCGTGTCCTTCGGCTCGAGCGCCTTGTAGACGGCGAGGGCGCCGTAGATGTCCTCCTGGTCCCAGAGCCCGTCGACCAGCATGACCGGCACCGTGAGCGGCCGGGCCGCCAGGACCTTGTCGACGGCCTGGTCGCGCCAGAAGGCGTCGTAGGCGGGGTGCGCGAGGATCTTCCGCCAGAAGCCGGTCTGCTCCAGCCCCCGCCGCCGCCCAAGCTCCCCCGCCGACCCGGCCGCGAGAAACGTTTCGTACTGGTCGAAGCGGCTCGTCCACCACTTCTCGTCGTTCTTCCGCGTCGCTTCCTGTTCGTAGATGTAGTCCATCCCCAGCTCGCGGAAGGCGCCGTAGTGGAACCAGTCGTCGCCCCTCCAGCCGTCCACCATCGGGTTCATCGGCACGGCCACCTTGAGCGCGGGGTGCGGGTCGACGAGCGCCATCAGCGGCAGGAATCCGTCGTAGGAGATGCCGAGGATGCCGACCCGGCCGTTCGACTCCGGAACGTTCTTCACAAGCCAGTCGATCGTGTCCCAGGTGTCCGTCGCGTGGTCGACCGGCGTCGGGTTGAGCGGCCCGCGGAGGGGGCGGTTCATGACGTAGTCGCCCTCGGACCCGTACTTGCCGCGGATGTCCTGAACGACGCGGATGTACCCCCCTTCCACGATGACGTCCGTCGGGTTGTCGTATCCCTGGAGGACGGGCCCCAGATGGGAGCTCCAGGCGTGTCGCGTCAGCTCCGTGGCGTCGTATGGCGTCCGCGTCAGCAGGATCGGGGCGCCCTTCGCCCCTTTCGGAACGAGGATGACCGTGTGGAGCCTCACCCCGTCGCGCATCGGGATCATGACGTCGCGCCGGACGTAGTCGAAGCCGGTCCGCGTCGGCTCGAACCTCTCCGGGATCTCGCTCGGAAGGCCGGGCGTCGTGGCCGGAAGGGACGGCGCCGCTTCGGCCTTCTTCTGCGCACGGGCTGCCGACGCTCCCGCCCGGACGACGGCCACGACGGAAGCGAGGGCGAGGAACCCGCGGAGACGACCGATCCTCTTCTGTGAGTGCGCCACGTCTTTCCTCCGGACGCGCGAGGATATGACACGTGCCGGCCGACCTGACTATGATGCGCGGCCAGGAGGTGGAGCTTGAGACTGAGTCGTTACGCGATGGCCCTGACCGGAGCCCTTCTCCTCACATCCTTTCCCGCGCTCGCGCAGGAGCACCCCAAGTCCGAGCACCCGAAATCCGAGCACCCGACGGGCAAGAAGGCCCCAGCCGTGACGACCGCCGACCTCGACAAGGCGATCAGGGCACGGATCGAGGAGAAGACGAAGGCCGACGGCGGCGTCTTCAAGATCGACGACCCCGTCCTGAAGAAGACGTGGGAGCTGACGCTCGTCAAGGTCCACACCGACAAGCTGACGCCCCTCTCGGCGGACACCTACTTCGCCTGCACCGACTTCAAGGCGATGGACGGCACGATGCTGGACGTCGACTTCACCATGAAGGACGAGGGGGGGAAGATCGTCGTCACCGACACCGCCATCCACAAGGTGAACGGAAAGCCGCGCTTCAATTACGTCGAGAAGAACGGCCTCTGGGTTCGGGAGCCCGTCAAATCCTGATAAGAACGGCCTCTCGAGCGTCCTCGCCAAGCCCCGAGAGCCTGGGAGGGGGCGTGGCGATTCGCCGTTTGCTTTCTCGTTCTTCGAAGGAGTTTTTCCTGGCGGCGCTCGTCGCTTTTGCCGCCCTCCCGGCCGCAGCGGCGGACCCCTCCGATGCCAGGGGAAAGGCGCCTCCCGAGGTCAGCGTTCTTCTCCGACCGCAGCAGGTCTTCGACGCCGAAGGCCGGA
>JAWOLE010000036.1:0-7377 GCA_033853815.1 Thermoanaerobaculia bacterium | reverse complement strand
CGAGAAGACCGAACGGCTCGCCGCCGGATTCGATCATCGACTTCAGCTCTGCGATCATCTTGTCCTTGTCATCGTCGTGGAACACGAAACGGCTGGTATCGTCGAAAGCAACGACGATCGCCACCATCGAGAAATGCGGGGCTTCCTGGTCGAGCTGTGTGACCAATTCTTCAGGACTGCGCATCGGTGCTTCCCCCGAGAAGGAGTTCCTGCGGCAACGGTGCCAGCCTGAGCCGAAACGTTTCTCAGGCCAGTTCGAAGTAGAGGTCCAGTGCCGTGTTCGTTGTCTCCGCGCCCGTGCGGAAGCAGCCCTTCACTTTGTCGCCGATCTTCAGCTTCTTTTTTGTCGGCGCGAGATAGCTCTTCACGATCGTGCAGACGCCTTCGATCTTCACGTCGATCTGGTAATAGGGGCAGGGAATCTCGAGCCCGGTCCCTCCGCGCACGACGTGCGTGTAGGTATAGACGTAGCCTCGCGGGTCCTCGACCCTCTTCCAGACCATCGGGGCATGGCAATCGGGACAGTCGGCTCGCGGCGGGAGCCAGATTTCCCCGTCGTCGCGGCTGACGGGGCATCGGGGGTTGACGCAGCGCGTCCCCATCAGCTTCCCCTCGGCCAGCCCCTTGAAGTACGGGGTGAGAAGGCCGTAGGTGTGGAAGTGCGTCCCCTCCTCGCCGAAGCGGGGCCAGCGGAGGATCCAGGCGTCGCCCGCGACGTCGATTTTCGAAGGTGGGATCTTCGGGACCACGGTTTCGCTTACGCTCATCGGATGCCTCCTACCACGACTTCTCGAGGACCGCGGCCGTCACGTGACTCCCCACGCCCGCGTGCGAGATCGACAGGCCCCGGCGCGGATTGTCGGTCTGCAGGCTCTCCCAGTCGGCGGGCTTCTTCTTTCCGTATCGCTCCCAGATCTTTGGATCGCCGTGGAACTTGTCGTATTTCCCCTGGAGCTGCCAGAAGACCTCGCCGCACTGGAAGATCCCTGTGGCGCCGACGGCGTGCATCGTGCCGAGCAGCCCCCCGGAGAGGTTCGCGGGGCATTTCCCGGGTTTCCCCGTCCGCGGATTCTTCAGGTAGCAGTCGCCGGAAGTGACGTAGTCCTGCTCGCGGCCGTACAGGGTCAGGCCGACGTCGCCGTACGTCTGGAGGTCGGAGATCGTGAAGGCGTCGTGGGTTTCGACGAGATCGAGGTCCTCGATCGGGTTCTGGATGCCGGCCATCCCGTAGGCCATGTACGCCGCGAAGCGCGTCGCGCCGAAGCTCTCGAACCCCGGCCAGCGCCCGTCGTGCTTCTCCATGTCCTCGTAGAGCCAGCGGTAGCCCTCTTCCGTCTCGTGTGGCAGCAGCGGGATCCGCATCGGGCGGCGGTCGCCGGTCCGGAGGGTGTGGGAGCCGGCCGCGATGTAGAGACGGACGGGCTTGTCGGTGAGCCGGTACGCCAGCTCTTCGGAGCAGAGGAGCGCGGCGGCCGAGCCGACGCTCATCGCGCAGCACTCCAGGAATCGGAGGGGATCCGAGACGATCTCGCCCTCCAGCACCTCCTCGATCGTGTGCCTCCCGGGCTGCTGCGCGAAGGGCGAGGAGCAGGCATAGCGCCGGTTCTTGACCGCGATCTCGGCGCGCACCCTTTCATCGACGTGGTACATCTCCTGGAAGCGGCGGGCCATCGGAGCGTAGTAGCTCGCGTAGTTGCGGGCCAGCCGCGTCTCGAAGTCCTTGCAGGCCGCCGAGGCGATGTAGTAGTTGCCGGTCCAGGTCTTCACCTCGTCCATCCGCTCCCAGCCGAGGACGAGCGTGCAGTCGGAGAGGCCGCTCGCCACGGTCGTGGCCCCGACGAGCATCGCGGAACCGCCGGTGGCGCCGCCGGTCTTCACGCCGACGTTGGGGAGAGGGTCGAGGCCGAGGTAATCGTGGACCTTCGCCTCGCAGAGGAGCTGGTCCTGGAAGTGGTCGGCGAACTCGCCGTAGGAGGCGAAGTTGACGAGCCCCTTGACCTCGAGCGGATCCATCTTGAGGTCGTTCTCCTCGAGGAGCATCCGGAAGGCCATCATGCAGAGCTCCTCGAGCTTCTTCTCCGGGTAGCGCTTGCGAAAGTCGGTGGTGCCGGCCGCCACCATGTACACGGGCCGCGTCCACTTCGGGGTTCTGAGATTCCCGGGGCCAAACGTGATCATTCCTCTCCTCCTCTCGAAAGAGTGAGAGCCTGCGCCGCGGAGCGCGAAACGCTAAACAGTCGTCAGGACGGCGGCGTGCGGGTGCCCTGCTGCAGCTCTTCGGCCCGGGCCAGCAGCTCTTTCGTGTCCTCGAAGGGCTCGCTCAAGAGCAGCTCGTGCCCGCACTGCAGCCGAAGCTCGAAGAGGTCCTCGCCGATATGGTCGCCGAGGCACCTCACCTCGCGGACCGCATCCCCGACGGAAGTCCGCTTCCGCCAGAGCAGGAACGTCTCGTGAACCTGTTCGCGTTCCCACATTTCCACCGAGTCTAGCGACGGGCGCCGGTCAGGAAAATGATGCAGATGCCTCAGCCCCGGCGCAGCGTCCGAGAAAGGATTGGGCGTCCGCGGTAGCTGCGGCCACGAAGGCACCAGGGTTCTCGATCTCTCGTCGTCCACGGCCCAGCTTCCGCCAAAGCGGCGCAGGTACACGCGCGCCGTCAGCGCCGGCGGCAGGAGAGCGGAATTCGGCGTTCGGGGATCGGGCGGCCAGTGGTAGGAGAACTCGGCGAGGCAGGAATCGCCGTCTTCGCCGTACACTGACTCCATCCGGAGCGAGGAGACGCCGTCGAAGATCGGATCGCTCGCGGGTGCGCCGGACAGAAAGGCCTTCGAGTGGCGGATGACGGTGCCGGCGCGGGCCGGCGTCAGTTTTTCCGAGCAGCCGGCCGGGAGCAGAGCGAGCGCCAGGAGCAGCGCTCCCCGGGCGGCGAGCGATCGGAAAGGCGCCGGACGCTGCACCGGTCTTCCCTTCACCTTCGGAGCTTGCATCAGTCTCTTCCCAATTGGGGTCAGTCTTTTATTATGGTATTATTGGCCAGCCTTCTTCTTCCTGTCATGGCGACTCCCTCGCATGCCACCGCGCCAGTGTATAGAACGGCTCCGCCCGTGTTTTTCTCATCCTGGGTGGGAGCGTCGAGTCGATCTCGTATTGGTGTGATTGAACGATAATTGCCTCGGAGGAGCGGCCATGGATGACGCCAGCAAGTCCAATTTTGTTCTGCAGCAGGGCTTTCGAGACGCGACGGTCTCCGAATGCGGCGTTCGGTATCCGGCCTTGATGTTCCAGCCCCGCGTGATCGGCGTCGTCGTGCTCGCCGGCCTGCTCCTGCAGGCATGGCCGCTGTTCCTCGTCCTGTCGGCGGTCCTCTGGTGGAACGTGGCCTTCCCCCGGTGGAGTCCCTTCGACGCCCTGTACAACCGCCTCATCGCGGCGCCGCGGAACCTGCCGCGCCTCCCGCCGGCTCCCGCCCCGCGGCGCTTCGCCCAGGGCATGGCCGGCGCTTTCGCGCTCGGGATCGCGGCTTCCCTCTTCTTGGGTTGGTCCGCGGCGGCCTACGTTCTCGAGGGGTTCATGGTCGTGGCCCTGTCGGCGCTGATCTTCGGGCGTTTTTGCCTGGGTTCCTACATCTTCCTGCTGCTCAAGGGAGACAGGACCTTCGCCAGCCGGACTCTGCCGTGGGCCGGTCGGCCTGACGCTGGCGCATCCCAATCGCCGAGAGCAAGCGCCTAAGTGTATAATGTAGACCTGACCCCAAGGTCCTGGAGGTTCATCTTCGCGAGCAGCGGGGGGAAGCGCGGATCCGACCGAAGAGGGTCCAGGTGCGGGTACGAGAGAATCGGAATGATGATCGGGTCGCGTTCCTCGATTGCCCGATCCATCTCCTCGAACGCCTGATCCGTCTCTCCAAGGCCCAGGTGGACCCAGGCACGGCTGGTCGGAGGGGTCCAGCCCGGGCGGGCGGGATCGCGAAGCTCGCCCAGAATCCGCCGGGCGTCCGCAGTCCGGCCGGAGATAGCGCAGGCCCAGCCGAGAAACCCCTGGAAAAGGGGCGCTCCGGCCGAGAGCCGGCTCGCTTGCTCGAATGACGTAATCGCTTTCTGGGAGTCTCCCTGCGCCACGAAGCTGAGACCGCGAAGGAGATGGCCCAGGTGGTAGCCCGGGTCCAGGTTGACGATGGCGTTGCCCTGCTTGAGCGCTGACGGGTAATCGCGAGAGAGAAAAAGATAGAGGCCGAGCCACCAGCGTCCAAAAGAAGAAAGCGGATCTGCCTCGACGACGCGCTTCATCTCCTCGATGGCCTCGGTGAGGCGGCCACGGGGCATGAGCGCACTGAGCGAGTAACGAAGACGGACCGTCGGCGACTCGGGGTTCAGGGCCCGCGCCCGGTCCATCTCCCGATCGACTTCGGGCCAGTTGTAGTCGAGTTCCTTGCGGAGCATCCCGAGAAGCGCATGGCCTTCCGCGAGGGTGCCGTCGATCTCCAGCGCGCGCATAGCCGCCCACACGGAGGCGGAAAAAGCATCGCGCGGGGGCATGACCGCAAAGAAGCCAAGGAACCAGTAGAGCTCGGCGAGAGAATCGTACGCGATGGCAAACTCGGGATCGCGCGCGATCGCCGCATTGAACAGCTCCCGGCCGGCTCCGATCCCCTCCGGCGTCCACTTGTACATCAGCGCGCGACCCCTCAGATAGAGGTCGTAGGCTTCCATGTCTCTCGTCGGAGGGCGCCCCGCGACCGAGGTCGGAGGAGCCGAAAGATGACTTCGCAGTTTCCGCGCGATGACATCCGAAATTTCGTCCTGGAGAGCGAAGACATCCGTCATGTCGCGCTCGTAGCGATCCGCCCAGATCTCGGAACCTTCACGCCCGTCGATGAGCTGGGCGGTGACGCGGATCTTGTTACCCGATCTCCGGATGCTTCCCGCCAGAACATGCCGCACGCCGAGTGTTGAAGCGATGTCCCGGGCATCCATATCTCTGCCGCGAAAGGCGAAGGCCGATGTCCGCGCCGTGACACGAAAACCGGGAGTTCTGGTCAGCGCATTGATGAGCTCCTCGGCGAGACCTTCGCCGAAGTAGGCGTCGTCCTCGTCCGCGCTGAGCATCCGGAACGGAAGCACGGCGATCGACGGCCGCGCCTCAGGCTCGGGCTCGAGGCACTCCCGGAGCGCCAGCGCCAGATCGCGCGTGTTCTGGAATCGATCGTTCGGGGCTTTGCGCAGGCATCGCTGCACGACGGTCTGGAGACGTGCCGGCATCTCCCTCGGAATGGTCGGCTCCTCGCGAAGGATGGCAGCCATGAGAGCCGGCGCCGAGTCGTGCTCGAAAGGCCTGCGACCGGTGAGCATTTCGTACAGCAGGGCGCCGAAGGAATAGATATCCGACCGAACGTCTGTCGCGTTCCCGCAGAGCTGCTCGGGCGAGATGTAATCCAGGGTTCCAACGACGCCGCCGGGCCGCGTGAGTTGCCGGGACAGGACGCCGGTTCGTGCTTTCGAAGACGCCCCAAGGCTGCCGGTCCGCTTGGCGAGGCCGAAGTCGAGAATCTTGGCGACACCTTCCTCGGTCACCATCACGTTGGCGGGTTTCAGATCCCGATGGACTATGCCGTGACGATGCGCGGCCGCAAGGCCGTCGGCGACCTGGACAGCGATGAGGACCGCCTCGGCGGCCGAACGCGGGCCTTTCGCCCTGAGGATCGTCTCCAGGGTCTCGCCCTCGAGCAGCTCCATCGCGATGAAGGGGGTTCCCGCGGGGATGCGGAGTCCGTCGATGATCGCGTCGCCGCCGCTTGAAGGAGTCTCCCCGGTTTCGAAGATCGTGCAGATGTTCGGATGGCTGAGCGACGCGGCCGTTCGCGCTTCGCGGAGGAAGCGCGCCTTGAACTCCTCGTCTTTCGCGTAATCGCCGAGGATGAACTTCATTGCGACGGGGCGCTGGAGCAGGATGTCCTCTCCGAGAAAGACGAGGCCCATTCCTCCCGAGCCCAGTCTCCGCACCAAGCGGAAGTGACCGACGGTTCCGGAGGCCGTCATCGCGATCGCCAGCGTTCCTGAATCCATCATAGCTCCGCGAGAACGCCGCGGGCTTCCCGCAGGGAGAAGCTGACCGGAGGGTCCGGATGGGCTTCCCGCTTCCCACCGCTAGGGTTCAAGGATTAGAAGACTTTCGGGATCAGCCGCCAGCGCACTTTCGCCTGGTACTCCACGTATCCGGGCAGCTTCCGCGCGAGGAGCTTCTCCTCGTCCAGGAGCCGCCAGATGAGCGCCGGGACGGTGCCCGCGAACACCAGCAGTCCCCAGTAGGAACCGAGCGCGAGCGGCATACCCAGGAGATAGAGCAGGCCGCCTGAATACATCGGGTGTCTGACAACCGCGTACGGTCCGGTCGAGATGACTTTCTGGTCGCTCGTGACCTGGATCGTCGCGGATGCATAGGTGTTCGTCTGGTACACGCGGAAGGTCATGAACAATCCGACCACGGTCAGCACGTCCCCCGCGAGGACCACGGAGAGCGGAGCATGGGACCAGCCAAAGCGATGGTCGAGGCCCGGAACGACGAGCAATCCGATGAAGCCGAGAGACGCCAGCGTCATGACGATCCGCTGAACCGTTCGTTTCTCCGCCGCCGGCCCGCCCTTGAGACGCCTTTCGAGAAGAGCGGGATCCCTTCTCATGAGGTAGAGAGTCATTGCGGTCGAGAGTCCGAAGAAGATGGCCAGGTACACCCAGGCCCCCCAGTAGCGGACGGTCCCCGCGGAAATGAAAACGACGAGCGCCATGACGACCGCGGTGACGAAAAGCCCGATCCAGGCCCTTCGTTTCAGCCTCTCCATTCCCGGATCTTCCCACTGCGGGCGCGAGGTCCAAGCACGGGCGGGACGACGGCTACAAGCCGTAGGCGTCGTCAACCTGACCCGGGGATGTTCCCGCCGCCCTTCAATTGGTCAGCGGCTGAGGGAGGGCGAAGCAAACAGGGATTGCAGATGGGTCAGGTCGTCCTTCAAGAAATAGTGGCGGGCGCCGGCTTGCGTGGCGGCGGCTCGCAGGGCGGGCGAGTCGGTTTGCGTGAGGATGGCCACCCGAGCTTCCGGGTGGACTGCCAGGATCTGGCGCAGAGCTGCCAGGCCGCTCATACCCGGCATGGAGAGGTCCATCAACACCCAGTCCGGCCGGTGTTCCTCGTAAGACGCCAGCGCTTCGGATCCGTCCTCGCACTCGTGCACCTGAGCCAGGTCGGCGAGGAAGAATCGCAGCACTCTTCGGAAGGCCGGATTATCGTCCACAACCAGCATCCGCATAGGCTTTTCCGCTTGTTCTCGGTCGCTCGAATGCGAAAGAGACGACCCGGGAAACCGGCGGGAGGCGCCCCCATGAG
>JAWOLE010000035.1:0-12020 GCA_033853815.1 Thermoanaerobaculia bacterium | reverse complement strand
GCCATCGAGGCCTCCCGCGGCCCGGGCTCCCGCGCCCACGACGAGATCGAGACCGCCTCCGACGGGACCCTCAAGCGCCGCAGCAACCGCGCCGGCGGCCTCGAGGCCGGCGTGACCAACGGCAAGGACGTTCTCGCGGTCGTCTACATGAAACCTCTCTCGACTCTGGCGCGGGGACTCGACGCGGTGGACCTCGAGCCCCGGGAGGCCTCCCGGGCGGCCTATGAGAGGAGCGACGTCACGGCCGTGCCCGCCTGCGGCGTCATCGCCGAGGCCATGCTCGCCTTCGTCCTCGCCGACGCCCTTCTCGAGCTGACCGGCCGCGACCGCCTGGAAGACGTCCGCGAGCGCCTGGCTGCCCACCGCGCCCGCGTCCGCCGCTACCCGCAGGCCTGAGCCGCTATATCAGAACTGATATAGCGCTCGGCGCGCCGGTTACCGATCCGAGATGATCTGAGGAGTGATGAACAGGAGGAGTTCGTTCGGTTCCCGGCAGGCCGAGGGGTTGCGGAAGAGTGCCCCCAGGAAGGGCAACTGGGCCAGGATCGGGACTCCCTGGGTCGTTGTGGAATTCAAGAGCAGGGCGGTCGCGTTGGGGCCCGGGGCGGTGGCGACGCCCGTGAGATTGCCGGTCCCGGGCACGGTGTAATTGTGAAGGGTGCCTGACGCGGACCGGATTCCCACGACCCGGCCGTCCGCGACGTACATCGCGCCGCCTCCCGCCAGGCACGACAGGCCGCGAATCGTCAGTGTCGTCGGAATCAAATCGATCACGATCTGTCCTCCGGACGACATGCGCGCCTGCGCCATGAGTTGGACACCGCCGATAAAGAGGTTGTCCCCGCAGGGCTCCATCACCGTCGGAGGGCTGGGGAGCGTGGATCGGACCTGGACCGTCCCGTCCGGTTGGACGGTCGCGAGCCCCGAGCCCGTGGGTGAGCCAAAGCCGATCCAGGACACTCCGTTCCACGTTGCGACGGCCGCGGGTTTACCCGGTAAGGACACTGCCGACGGCGTCGAAAGGATGAGGTTCTTGTCGAACCGCACGAGAGAAGAGAGGGTGTTGGAGAAAGAGACGCCGCTTCCGTCGGGACCCACGGTCAGCAGCCCTCCCTGGCTCAAGAAATTGTTGGGGAGGAACTGCTGGACCACAGTGGAGTCCGAGACGTACGCGATGACGGAGCGGCCGCTCGAGTCGAGAGCGTTCAGGTAGAGCCTGCCGTAGGCCGTCGTGAGGTTAAGAGGGAGAAGGTTGAGGGGCTGAAAGCCGATCTGTGCGCCGGCCGTGTTCATGAAGATGACGCCGTCGCCCTGGCCGTCGCTCACGGCGAAGGAGCCGTTGAGTCCCCAATTGAGGCCGAGGATTCTGTCGCTCTGGGTGTTCAGCTCCGTGAACTTCGGTTCGATGAGGATCTGCGGCGCCGGGCAGTCCGGGCCATGGAGGGAAAGGCCACCAGCCCGAAGGCGGCGAGAACCCGGAGCGCTCGAGAGACGGCTCCCCTCCTTACGGGAAGTCCGCGCGGCTCATGTCGGTCGTGGTGCCGTCGCGGGTCGTCTGGTCCACTTCAGCGAAGACGCCGGCGATGGCGGACGTGCCCGAAGTCACGGTGACGTACACGAGCACGGTGTCCTCCCCCGCCGGCACCTTGAGCGACGCCAGGACGTCGGAGATGCCGACCGTCTGGCCGACGCCGATGACCGTATCGAGCGGCGTGCCGACGGCGAGCCCCGTCGAATTGGCGTACGCCTGGACGTGGATCGAGACCGAGCCCGCCGTACCGACCCCCGTCGGGGTGACCCCGGTGTTGTTGACGAAGATGTTGGCGTAGAGCTGCGGCGTGTTCGCCTTGCCGCGGGAGTCGCGAACGGTCGCCACCAGGCTCTGCGGCTCGCTCGTCGAGAGCTCGTGCGCCTTGAGAGACTGGCCGACGGTGCCGCCGCCGAGAGCGTTGTAGAAGCGCACCGTCGCCGAGCCCTGACCGCTCGCCGAAAAACCGTTGAAGACGAAGAGAACCGAGCCGATGAAGCCGTCGGATTCGACCGAAGCCGAAAGCATGCCGGCCTTCACCAGCGTGTCGATCAAATCGTCGAAGTGGGCGTTGGACCGCCCGCGCATCGGCGTGCCCGCCCCCTGCGCCACGAGCGAGCCGTCCGCCGAGACGCTGCCGGTGACCGCGACCGGGGCCGAGGTGGCGAGGTCGACGCCGTTGAAGTAGAAGTCCACCTGCGCCGCCGACGTCGAGTTGTTGGAGACGTCCACCGTCGAGATGTAGAGCGTGGACCCGGCGCCGACGAGCCGCGCGACGAGCGGCAGGCTCACCCCCATCCCCGAGGCCGCGGCGTTGGGCGTCTGCGCGGCGTTGGGCGACAGCCGGGCCGAAAGAGGACCGGCGCGATTGCCGGAAGCGGCGCTCGAGACCGCGGCGACGAAGAGGAGGAGGACGGCGGACGGCAGGATCCTGTCTCTCATGGCTCTGTCTCCTTCAGGTGTTCGTCAGAAGAAGTTCCGCAGGGAAAGCGGCACCAAGCGCGAAGAGCTCGAATTCCGGTCAGCCGGCCACTGGAGGTCGGAGGCCGGGATGGAATACAAGAGGCCCCCCTGGCTGTCCTGAAAGTAGCCGTTGGGGAACCTCCCGGGGCCGAGCGAGACCTTGACGAAATTCCTCGTCGGGGACAACAGGAAAACCCGCGTCACGTTGTTGGTCGGGTCGATGTAAACGGCGCTACCGTTGTTTCCGGCGCCCACGGCCGTGCCGTTCTGCCCGCAGTCGAGGCCGTTGACCTGGAAGGAGAGCGTGGCGCGTTTGAACTGCCACAAATGGTAGTCCGCGCCCAGATTCAACGAGTAATCGACGAAGCCGTTTCCGCCCAACCAGAGCCTGTCGCCGCAGAATCGAACCGCGGTGACGTTTGCGGTGTAGTTCGGCACCGCGTTGATGCTCCAATTCCGGTCCAGAACCAGAAGACCGGTCTGCACGCCGATGCACCAGTTCCCGCCAGGGCAGAGATCGACCTGCGAGGGTTGGCCCGGGATGGTGATCGGAGGGGACGAGTACACGTAGTTCTTCGTGAACCAGACGAGGCTGGGTGGAGACTTCGACAGGAAAACGCCCGTGTCGTCCGGGTAGACGGCCACGCCGCCACCGGGGACGAAGCCCGGGGGGAGATACATTCCGTTCACCATGAAATCCTTGGACAGATAGCCGCCCTGGAATTTGCCGCTGGAATCCACGGCATCGAAATAGAGCTTGCCCGCGGTGCCATAGAGGTTGTAGACGCCCAGATTGAGGGGGTAGGTTGAGAGAACGTTTCCCCTGAAGTCGAGGAAATCGAGCCGATCGAGGGTGAAGTTGCTGACGGGCCACCTTCCGTTGAAGTAGGTGATGTCCGTGACCGTCGGCGGGGCTTCGACGTCCAGGATCTCCAACGGTTCGAGGACGGGAGCCTCGTCGGCCTGCTGGGCCGCAGCGAAACCTGCCGCCGACATGAAGGCCATAGCCGCAATCGTGCGTCGGAACTTCATCTCCGCGCCTCCTCTCCAGAGGTCGTTGCCGTCAATCCACCGGGCTCATGTCGGTCGTCGAGCCGTCGCGCGTCGTGTTGTCCACGGTGGCGAACACCCCCGCGATCGCCGAGGTCCCCGAAGTGACCGTGACGTACACCAGCACCGTGTCCTCGCCGGTGACCTTGAGCGACGTCAGCACGCTCGACACGCTGACCGTCTGCCCGGGGGCAAGCACCGTGTCGATCGGCGTTCCGACGGAATTGCCCGTCGAGTTGGCGAAGGCCTCGATGTGGACCGTGACGGGCCCTCCGACGCCGCCGCCGGGCGCGATGCCGATGTTGTTGACGAAGATGTTGCTGTAGAGCTGCGCGCCCGCTTCCCCGCGGGTGTCGCGGGCGAACCCGACGATCTTCTGCGGCTCGGCCACGGTGATCTCGTGCCCCTTCAGCGCCTGGCCGATCGTCCCGCCGCCGAAGGAGCTGTAGAACCGGACGGCCGAGGAGCCCTGCCCCGGCCGGAGGAACCCGTTGAAGATCAGGGAGACCGATCCGATGAACCCGTCGGTCTCGATCGAGGCCGGCAGGAACCCCGCCCTGACGACGGAGTCGAGGAAGTCTTCGAAGTGGGCGTTCGAGCGGGCGCGCATCGGCCCGCCCGCTCCCTGGGCGACGAGAATCCCGGTCGAGGAGATGCTCCCGTTGGCGGCAACCGCGGCGGACGTGGCCAGGTCGGTCCCGTTCAGGTACCAGTCCACCTGCGTTGCCGCGGTCCAGTTGTTCTGGATGTCCATCGTGGTGACGTAGAGGGTCGAGCCGGCCCCGACGAGCCTGGCCACCAGAGGGTTGTTGATCGTCATACCGGTCGCCGGCGCCGCGGAGGCCGCGCGCGCCGCCAGAAGAAGGAGGACTGCGGGGAGGACCGTTCTCGCGCTTCTCATGGCTAATACTCCAGCTTCAACTGCAGCCGTGGATTCACGAAGTGGTGGTAATCGAAGTCCAGGCCGGAAATCGTCAGTTGATCGACAAAGCCCCTCTGCTGAATCGTGTCGAACGAGTCCACCAGGATCCTCGGCGGGAAGTAGCCGGGGCGAATCCAGTAGTCGAGGATCGACCGGTTGCTTCCCTGGAGCGTGTAGTCGGTCTCGACACGAGTCGTCAGATCGAGGACGCCGAAGATGTTCGGCAGAACCACGAAGAGCAGCAACGCCGTGGCCAGGAAGTTCAACGCGTAGGCCTGCCCGCGCACCGTGTACTGGGTGACCTCGGAATAGTCCGGCATCAGCTCGTGGATGACCGGCGCGACTCCGTCCGAGATGAAGTAGTGGCCGTTGGGTGCGTAAACGCCCTTGTTCGGCGTGAAGGGAAGGGTCCGGATGGTCGGAGAGCCCTGCTTGGGGATGAAGATGAGGCCGTTGGGGTTCTTGAAGAGGACGGTGACGCCGGGTTGCGTCCAGAACGCGCTCACGGGAATCCCGGGAAGGGTCTCCCGGAGGAACTCGCCCACGGTCATGAACGCGAAGTGCACGAAGGCGGCCTGGTCCTTGAAGGAGACGATGACGAAGTTGCCGAAGTAATCGCCCACGACACTCAGACCAAGAGAGGCATCGACGCCGGTCAGGGTCAACCGCGTCAAGTCGGGCGTCCTGGTCTTGCCGACGAAGAAGCGCGAAAGGTCGAGGAAAACGTACTCGGGGAAACGCGTCGCGGTGTTCAACCCGACGAATCCCGCGCCGTTGGACGATGGGTGGCCGTCGAAGGCCGCGAAGTTGGCCAGCGGAATCGTCGCCCGTATATTGAGACCGATCGGGTCGCTGTCGTAGAGATCTTTCAGGATGTCGAGCGAATCCAGGCCGTAGTCCGAGTACACCGCGTAGGGACCGAAGAGCGCCTTGGCGAGAATGCTGGACAAAGCATCCGCCAGGGGAACGGGGATCTGTGTGAAGACCGGAACAGACGCGGGTGCGGCCGGTGCTCTTGCCTCCTGCGCTTGCGCGGGCCGCGTCAGGAGAACCATCGAGCAGACGAGGAGAGAGGAAAGAAAAACCCTAAGGCCGCGCCCTCGAATGCAACGCACCGGTGCCTCCTCGGAGCGTCTCTTGTAACCCGCCCAGTTGCGGCGGACTCTAGCACGGGTCCAGGCTGCGGTCCAAAGGCTTTTTCGGCCGGCGCGGCCCGAGGGCGCGGCGCTCTGGCCCGAGAAGTTCCCCGAGGCGGCGCTCGCTGCGATCCGCGCCTCGATCGGCGGCGCGGCCTTCGAGAGCCTCTACCAGCGGCCGGAGCGTGGCGAACGACGACTCATCGGGGACAGTCCCGCCCTCAAGGCGTCATCCGGTTCTGCTTTCTGCCGAACAGCCCTTCGATTGTAGACTTCCGAATAGGCGATCCGCGAGAAGTCGGGAGTTCCGGCGGCGATTGCGGCGGCGAAGCGAATGGCAAAGTCGGCTGAGTATCCGCAGCAGCGGGTCCGGCTGGCGGCAGCATCCGGCCCCGGCACTCAGCGACCGACTGGGCCGCCACCGGAACCATGGGACGATAGCCAGCCTGGAGATTGGAGTCACCGACAAGGAGGATCAGAGATGAGAAGAGCGGTGGGATTCTTCATGGGGATGATGCTGCTCGCGACCTGCGCGATGGCGCAGCGAAAGACGGAGTTCCTTGGGGAGTATTACAAGAAACTGGAGCCCGGGCCGAAAGGCGGAGCGAAGCTGCGCTGGGTGAAGCCGGGGGCTGATTTCAGCAAGTACAAGAGATTCATGGTCGATTATGTGCTCTTCGCCCTGGCCGACGATTCGGAGTCCAAGATAATCAACGGGGATGAGATGAAGAGACTGGGAGACGCCTCTACTCTCGCCATCATCGATTCCCTGAAGGACAAGTATCCGATCGTGGCCGAGCCCGGTCCGGATGTCTTGCGCTTTCGTTTCGCAATCGTCGACCTGAAACAGAGCAAGCCTGCCAAGAGCGCAATCACCTCCGTGCTCCCGATCGGGTTGGGCATCAGTCTCATCAAGAAGGGAGCCACGGATTCGTGGAGCGGTTCGGGGTCGACCACTTGCCAGTTCATGGTCCTCGACTCCACTACCGACGAAGTGCTCCTCGCTGCGGAGGATGAGTACAAGGCTGGATTCACGGAGAGGTTCAGTAAGTGGGGGTCGGCGGAAGAGGCCTTCAAATACTGGGGCAAGAGAATCCGAAAGATCCTGGATGAGGGCGTCCTTCCGGGGAAGTGAGGCTGCCCGCGCTTCCTTGTGTCGATGAAAGCGCGGACCGCGATCGTTTTCCCATCGGGAGAGACGGCGTGCCAGTTCAAAGTGCTCACGTTCGGAACTGATCGCCCCGTGGATTCCCGCCGGACATGTCCTGGAGGAAGAGGCGAGGGCCTCGCCCCCTTCCGTCACTCTTCGACCGAGAGCAATCCCAGTTCGCGCCGGTCCTGGGAGAGCCCCAATCGCTTGGGAACGAACGCCCGTGAGGCGGCGAACAGGAAGACCCGGGGCTTCTCGGGCGAGCCGTTCAGACGTAGCCGGATGGCCTCGCCCGCTCTGAGCATCTTGCGGAAAACCGTCCGGCCGTCGGCCTTCACATCCAGGTCCACGGGCTCCCGGCTCGGGGAATAGTGCGCCAGGATGATCCGGGACGTGCCTCCGGGAGCGACCCGGAGAGCGAACTTGCGCCGGGTCCAGCGAAACGGGCCACCCGGCCCTATCTCCTTGTCGTGAAACCCGATCCGAGGCGCGTAGCGGAAGGTTTCCTCGGCGCGTGCGGTGCCGGCTACGGCGGCCGCCGCCGCCAGCGCGTAGACGAGCACGGCAAGCAGACTCGCCTTTTCGAGGCCGGGCCTGCCGGCTCCGGAGTCCGCAGCCGGCCCCGCCGCGACCGCCGCGAGCAGGAAGGCAAAGAGCGAGATGTCCGGGGCAAACCAGTGGGAGCCGAGCGCGAGCACCGCGAGGAAGGCGACTGCGGCGGCGCCGGCGCCCGCTGGCAGGCCCCCGGCCTCGCGCGCGCGCTTGAGCCCGGCGGCGCCGAGAGAGAAGACGAAAAGGGCCGTCAGGAAACCGCCGGCGAGACCCGTCTCCGCCAGCGCCTGCACGTAGGCGCTGCCCGGGTTGTCGCGCATCGCGATGCGACTTGCCCCGTCCGTCAGATCGGGAAGCTTCCAGGAGAAGGCCCCCATTCCCGCTCCCTCGATCGGATGGCGAAGGAAGAGACGCCACGCCGCGGCCCACAGGGCCGGCCGCGCCGACACGCGGTACTCGACCGGAAGGTTCGGATCGAAGCTCTGGGAAATCCGGCCTCCCAGCGAGCCGCCCGAGCCGGCGAGCAGGAAGAGGGCGAAGAGGAGGACCGAGAGGCCGAAGACCACTACGCCTGCGCGGCGCACGCGCGAGGGGATCCGGCCGAGCAGGAGCCAGAGAGCGAATCCCGCGAGGACGAGCAGGAGGCCGCTGCGCGAGCCCGAGAGCAACAAACCGGCTGCCAGTACGAGCGCGGCCGCCGTGGAAGCCGTCCGATCCCGTCCGGTTCCGGCGAGGGCGACCGCGAGAACGGGAACCAGGGCTAGAGCGCAGAGCAGGCCGAGCGAATTCGGGTCGGACGCCCCTCCCGAGAGCCTTCCCGTCATTTTCCAGTAGGCGCTCGTCTCCTGCGGCAGCCAACCGGCCCTTTGCAGGCAGGCCGCGGCGGCGGACAGGCCCACGCCGAGAGTGGTCGCGCGCAGCGCCCGGCTTCGCAGGGCCGGGCCCTCGCGGCGCAGGAGGAAGAAGAACGCCGCGCCCGCCGCCAGGGCCGAAAAGGCGATGAAGCTCTCGCGCAGCGCGGCGTCCTCGAGAAGCCCTTCGCTGTTGACGGCGCGGCCGCGCAGCCCCCGGAGCGCCGCCCAGACGGTCCAGGCGCGCGCGGCCGCCACCACGGTCGAGAGCCCCCAAACGAGGAGGAGCGCCCGCAGTGGCCGGTCGAGCCGCGAGGGTTCGGCCACGCTCTCGAAGTCGTAGATGAAGCGAAACGACCACCCGGCGGCGAGCCCGCACAGCAGAAGCGCCGGCCACGCGAGAGGATCGGTGCCTCCGCAGAGACGCGCCAGAAGGCCGGCGCACGGAAAGAGAAACGCGAAGGCCAGGATCGCCCGCTGAGGCTTCCACGCCGCCGCGAGCGCCAGACCCACGGCGAGCAACAGGAGCGGGAGCCGGTCCGGAGCGGCCGGCGGAAAGCCGATGCCGAAGAGGATTCCCGACCCCACCACCGACGCGAAGAAGAGCAGAACCCTTACGCCGGTCCGCGGCGACCGGCCCAGCGGCTCTTCCGCCCGGCGCGGCAGGGCGACCGTACTCACCCGCTCACCGGCTCAATTCTTTAGTTCCCAATTCCCAATTCTCAATTTCCGCGGTGGTACTCCTGCAGCGCGGCGACGCCCGTGGCCTCCTCCTGTCGGGCGCGGATGCCCTCGACGGCTGCCGCCGAGGCCGACAGCGTCGTCAGGCAGGGGATCCCCAGGCGGAGCGCGGTCGCCCGGATGGCCGCCTCGTCGTAGTGCGACGTGCCTCCCAGGGGCGTGTTGATGACGAGCTGGATCTGTCCCGTTTCCATCCACTCGATGGCGTTGGGATGCCCTTCGCGGACCTTGTACACCCTGTCCGCCGGAAGACCCGCCTGGGCGAGTGCCTCCCGGGTGCCCTCGGTCGCGCACAGCGCGAACTTCAGGTCGGCGAGCTCTCGTGCGATCGGGATCAAGTTCGCCTTGTCATACGGATTGACCGTCAGAAACGCCCTGCCCTGGATCGGCAGCCTCGTGCCCACCGCCTCGCAGGCCTTCGCGAACGCATCCCCGAAACGCGGCGAGATCGCCATGACCTCGCCGGTCGACTTCATCTCGGGGCCGAGCAGAATGTCCTCCCCCGGAAACTTCTTGAACGGAAACACGGGAGCCTTGATGAAGAAGTCCGCCGGGTCGCGCTCCGGAGGGAGCCCGAGGGATGACAGCAGCTGCCCGACCGCCAGCAGCGCGCCCGCGCGCGCCATGGCGACGCCGACCGCCTTGGAGACGAAGGGGACGGTGCGCGAGGCCCGCGGATTGACCTCCAGCACGTAGAGGACGCCCTTCTGGGACGCGAACTGGATGTTGACGAGGCCCCGGACGGACAGGGCCCGGGCGAGCAGGCGGGTCGCGTCACGGATCTCCGCGAGCTGCTCGCGGGTCACCTTCCAGGCCGGCAGCACCGAAAAGGAGTCTCCCGAATGGATCCCCGCCTCCTCGATGTGCTGCTGGATCCCGCCGATCCAGGTCTCCTTCCCGTCGGAGAGCGCGTCCACGTCGTACTCGAAGGCGTCGTCCAGGAAGCGGTCGATGAGGATCGGGTGTTCCGGGGAGCTCTCGAGGGCCTGGGCCGCGTAGGCCGAGAGGTGGGTGTCGTCGAAGACGACGGCCATGGCCCGGCCGCCCAGCACGTAAGAGGGGCGCACCATCAGCGGGTAGCCGATGCGGCGGGCGGCCGCCAGCGCCTCGGCCTCCGAGCGCGCCTCCGCGTGCTCGGGCGCGCGCAGGCCGAGATCGTCCAGCAGCTTGCCGAAGCGGCCGCGGTCTTCGGCGAGGTCGATCGACTCGGGCGAGGTCCCCGCGATCGGGTAGCCGGCGGCCTCGAGCGCTCCGGCCAGCTTCAAGGGGGTCTGGCCCCCGAACTGGACGAGCACGCCGTCGGGCTTCTCGTTGTCGAGCACGGCGGAGACGTCCTCGAAGGTCAGCGGTTCGAAGTACAGCCGGTCGGAGGTGTCGTAGTCGGTCGAGACCGTCTCGGGGTTGCAGTTGATCATGACGGTCTCGTAGCCCGCCTCCGAGAGCGCATAGCAGGCGTGGACGCAGCAGTAGTCGAACTCGATCCCCTGCCCGATCCGGTTGGGCCCGCCCCCCAGGATCGCGATCTTCTTCTTCGCGGTCCGGACCGATTCGTTCTCGTCTTCGTAGGCGGAGTAGAAGTACGGGGTTTCGGCCTCGAACTCGGCCGCGCAGGTGTCGATCGTCTTGAAAACCGGGGTGACGCCGAGCTCCCGCCGGCGGCGGCGCACAGCGTCCTCGCCGGCCCCCAGGGCGCGGGCGATCGAGCCGTCGGAGAGGCCGAGCCTCTTGTCCCTGCGCCACTCGTCTACAGGCACATCCTCGATTCGCCGGCCCGAGAGCGCCCTTTCCGCCTCGACCATCCTGCGGATCGCGTCGAGGAACCAGGGATCGATCCGGGTGCGGGACGCGATCTCCTCGATGGATAGCCCCGCGACGATCGCGCGGCGCAGATGGAAGATCCGCTCCCAGGTGGGGACCGAGAGCTTCTCCAGGAGCTCCTCCCGGGGCAGGGCGGCCCGCCCGTCGTCCAGTCCGTCGCGGCCGATCTCGAGCGACCGGATCGCCTTGCCCAGGGCTTCCGCGAAGGTCCGGCCGATCGCCATCGCCTCCCCGACGGACTTCATCTGGATCGTCAGGCGCGGGTCGGCGCGCGGGAACTTCTCGAAGGTCCAGCGGGGGATCTTGACCACCACGTAGTCGAGCGAAGGCTCGAAGCAGGCGGGGGTCTTCTTCGTGATGTCGTTGGGAATCTCGTCCAGGCGGTAACCGACGGCGAGCAGCGCCGCGATCTTGGCGATCGGGAATCCGGTGGCCTTGGAGGCGAGCGCCGAAGAACGCGAGACCCGCGGGTTCATCTCGATGACCACCCGCCGCCCGGTCTCGGGGTCGACGGCGAACTGGATGTTGGAGCCTCCCGTGTCCACGCCGATCTTCCGGATGACGGCCTTGGCCTCGTCGCGCATCTGCTGATACTGCCGGTCCGAAAGGGTCATCTGGGGAGCCACCGTGATCGAGTCCCCGGTGTGGACGCCCATCGCGTCGAAGTTCTCGATCGAGCAGATGATGATGACGTTGTCGGCGAGGTCGCGCATGACCTCGAGCTCGAACTCCTTCCACCCCTCGACCGACTCCTCGATCAGGACTTCGTGGGCGGGGGACTCGGCCATGCCGCGCTCGACGGCGGCGCGGAACTCCTCGTGGGTGCGCGCGGCCCCTCCGCCCGACCCCCCGAGTGTGAAGGAAGGACGGATGACGACCGGGAGCCCGACCCGCTCGAGGATGCGGTCCGCCTCGGCGAGTGAGCGGGCGCGGCCGGAGCGCGGGACCTCCGCGCCGATCTCGATCATGGCCTGCTTGAAAAGCTCGCGATCCTCGGCCAGGCGCATCGCGTGCTCGCTCGCGCCGATCAGCTTCACGTTTCTCTTCTCCAGCACCCCGCGGTCGGCCAGAGCGAGCGCGAGATTCAAGCCGGTCTGGCCTCCGACGGTCGGCAGGATCGCGTCGGGGCGCTCCTTCTCGACGATCCTCTCGAGGAACTCGGGGATGAGCGGCTCGACGTACGTCGCGTCGGCCAACTCCGGGTCCGTCATGATCGTGGCCGGATTGGAGTTGACGAGCACGACCCGATAGCCCTCGCGCTTCAGGGCGCGCACGGCCTGCGTGCCCGAGTAGTCGAACTCGCAGGCCT